>JBIKLY010000127.1:0-6029 GCA_044359525.1 Rhodocyclaceae bacterium
GGGTCAAGCGCCTTGAGCACACCTGGATTCGCCAGCAGGTTATAGAGCCCGAGGGCGGCCAGTGTCGAAAACCAGAGCAGCATCAGTGGCCCGAACAAGGCGCCGATCGATGCCGTTCCCTTGCGCTGGACAAAAAACAGCGAGAACAGCACGCATAGCGTGATCGGAATGATGAATGGCCGGAAGGCGGGCGTTGCCACCTCCAGACCTTCAACCGCGGAAAGCACCGAAATGGCCGGTGTCACCACGCCGTCACCGTAAAACATCCCGGCGCCGAGAATGCCGATCAGCATGATCATTTTTTCACGGCCGGGATTTCCCTTGGCATCGTGCAGGGCCAGCGAGATCAGCGCCATGATGCCGCCCTCGCCCCGGTTGTCGGCACGCATGATGAAAATCACGTATTTGACCGAAACGATGACCAGCAGGGACCAGAGGATCAGCGACAGAATGCCCAGCACATTGTCCGGCGTCAGCGGAATCGGGTGATTACCGGCGAATACTTCCTTCATCGTGTAGAGCGGACTGGTGCCGATGTCGCCATAAACCACGCCGAGCGCAGCAAGCGAAAGCGCCGCCAGCCGGGATTTTATTTGGCCCGATGATTCGTCCATTAACTACCCTTTATGTTCCAGATACCGGAATCCTGCGCAAACCGTTCGCCGGCAGGTTTCCGGTCAGCCGGTCAACGCGGCCTTCAGGGACTGCACTTCCTCTTCAGACTCAGCGAGCAAGACCGCAATTGCATCCGCATCAAACATGGCGGCCAATGCCGAAGTATCGACCGCCTCGCCAAACTCCGGGTCACGCCAGCCACCTTGGGTATTGGCCAGCTTGTTGGCGACAAACAGTACGTCCGCAAGATTTTTCAATGCCACAACCGGGCGTTCGATTTCATGCTCCTGAACCGCGATGAGCACATCTTCGCCAAGCCCCATGGCGGCCAGCAGGGCATGCCCGATGTTGTCGTGCCATTGCACCAGCAACTGATGCAACTCCGCTCGGTCTTCAATCAGCTCAGGGAAATTTGCCGCGCGGGAAAGCAGGTAAAAAACACCGATATCGTGCACCAGACCGGCAAACATCGCCTCGTCCGGGTTGATGCGCCCCTGATTTCGGGCGAGGACCCGACTAAGCGCAGCGACACGGATCGTGTGCTCCCACAGCCGTTGCGACAGGCGCTCGAAAGGCGCCATCTTCCGTGAGCCAAGCAATTGCTCCATCGCCACCGCGAACGAGACGCTGCGCACGGCTTCCATGCCAATGCGGCTGATCGCACTTTTTACATCGGCAATCGCGCGACCGGACGGGTTCATCGCCACCGAATTGGATACCCGGATGATTTTTGCGCTCATCAAAGGATCAACGCTCACTAGCGTCGCCAGTTGCTCAACCGACAAAATCGGGTTTTTGAGCGCCGTACGCAAACGAAAAGTGATATCAAGGAATGTCGGAAACGAGACAACCTCGCCGGAAAGATCGCGGGCGACATCTTCAAGAATACGGAAGCTGAGCGGACTGGCCATGTTTTACCGATTTCGCAGACAAAATGCGGCGCTGCAACAATGCGGATTTTGCCTGAAAAACTGCAACTGCGGTAAAGCAGGTGTTTGGCATATGGGCATGGCGTCAAATCCCCGCGAAAACAAATCGTTACAAGTTTTATGGAATCTCGCTGACTGGCAAATGCCGACAGGCATCAAATGGGCTCCGTCAATACACTTTAATGAAACAGCCTCTTTCCGGAGACCGTCATGAAAAACACCCGCATCGTACTCGCTGTTGCCATCACCGGCCTTTTTTCCAACGCCACTTTTGCACAGAGCGCCGCTTCCGAAGTCGGACGCAACGTAAACCAGCAACAGCGGATCGAGCAAGCCATCAAATCCGGCGAGCTAAGCAATCGTGAGGCCGGCCGACTCGAACACGGGCAGGCGAGTGCAAGCGCCGACGGGCAACAGCGCGGCGCGCAGAATCAGCACGTTGGCCAGCACGGCGGGGGTCATAGCCGCCGTTGATCATCGGCAGAAGAACACACTGTTAAAAAGCCGGCAGAAGCCGGCTTTTTAACGCTTGGAGCATCGATCAGAACGGAATGTCATCATCCATATCATCGAAGCTCGGTGTTTTCTTGGCCGGCGCAGAGCGGGCAGCGCTTGGCGCACCAGCACTACCTGACGAAGACGAAGACGAGGGCATGCTGCCGCCGTATTCAGCTTCGCCGTCGGACGAAGCCCCAGCACTCGAACGCCCGCCGAGCATTTGCATTTCACGGACATCGATCTCGGTGGTGTAGCGCTCCTGACCTTCCTTGTCCTGCCACTTGCGGGTGCGGATGCGGCCCTCAACGTAAACCGCCGAACCCTTCTTCAGGTACTGACCGACAATTTCGGCAAGCTTGCTACGAAAAACCAGACGGTGCCACTCGGTGAGCTCTTTCTTCTCGCCGGTGGTCTTGTCCTTCCACGACTCGGTGGTCGCGATAGTAACGTTTGCTACAGCCTCCCCATTCGTCATATAGCGAATTTCGGGGTCTTTGCCCAGATTGCCGACGAGAATCACTTTATTGACCGAAGCCATGTTGTCTCCCTGAATGGTATGCAAATAAGGATTATAAAGATTTATGCCGGCTGTTGCTGCACGCGCGGCGGCGGCATGGCCATTGTCACGCCGAGCAACAACCACACGCCAAGCAGCGTGGCACAGGCCGCCCAGACTGCACCTGACCCGGCATATTTGGCGAGCGTCCCGCCAAAAACACCACCGAGAAAAAGGCCAATAGCCTGCGTCGTGTTGTAGACCCCGAGTGCCGCCCCCTTGGCATGCGGTGGAGCGATCCGTGCAATCAGCGAGGGCTGGGTTGCCTCAAGAATATTGAAAGCCACAAAGAAAAGCGTCAGGCAGATGGCCAAACCATAAAGGCCATCACCAAAAAAACCGAAGCCAAACTGCACGACCAAGAGCAGCATAATCGCCGAATTGAAGATCAGCTTCATTTTGCCGTATTTTTCTGCCGCGATGATTGCCGGCACCATTACAACAAAAGACGCCAGCAGGGCCGGCAAATAAACTTTCCAGTGTTCGGCAACCGCCAGCCCGCCTTTGCTGATCAGGTCCGACGGCAGCAGCACCCACATGGCGGTCAGCGTCATGTGCAAGGCAAAGACGCCGAAGTTGAGGCGCAGCAGCTGCGGATGCGAGAGCACCTCGACAAAACTCGACCACCCCGGCTGGCGTGGCACCGCCGGTGCGGCAGGAACCACCTTGAGCACGACAAAGATGGCGAGCAGCGCAAGAACGCCGGTCAGCACGAAGATGCCGGACATGCCGATGCCGGCGTAAAGCAGCGGCGCGCCGACCATGGAAATGGCGAATACCAGTCCGATCGACGAACCGATCATCGCCATCACCTTGGTGAGGTGCTGTTCGCGCGTGAGGTCTGCCGCCAGCGCCGTCACCGCAGCAGAAATAGCCCCGGCGCCCTGCAGCACGCGGCCGATAATGATGCCGTGAATATCAGTGGCCAGCGCGGCAACAAAGCTGCCGATGACAAAAATGACCAGCCCGAAGACGATCACGGGTTTGCGCCCGAAACGATCCGAAGCCGCGCCGTAGGCGATCTGCAGGAAAGCCTGCGTCAGCCCGTAAGCGCCCAGCGCGAAGCCGACCAGCGCCATGTCATTGCCGCTCGGCAGATCCTTGGCGTAGATCGCGAAGACCGGAAGAATCAGAAAAAGGCCGAGCATGCGCAAGGCAAAAACAGCCGCAAGGCTGATGCCGGCGCGTTTTTCATCGGCGCTCATGCCGTCGGGGATGGAAGCTGACATTAGATTTGGTGCAGGACTGCAGAATTGCGTATATTAACAGGTTGCCCCAGCAATCAGGTCACAGCCCAATGGACGAAATCAGAATCCGCGGCGCGCGGACCCACAACCTGAAGAACATCAATCTCGACCTGCCACGTAACCGGCTGATCGTGATTACCGGACTCTCCGGTTCAGGAAAATCCTCGCTCGCCTTCGACACACTCTACGCCGAAGGACAGCGCCGTTATGTCGAATCGCTGTCGGCCTACGCCCGCCAGTTTCTGCAGCGCATGGAAAAACCTGACGTTGATCTGATCGAAGGCCTGTCGCCGGCCATTTCAATCGAGCAGAAAGCCACCAGCCACAATCCACGCTCGACGGTCGGCACCGTTACCGAAATTCACGACTACCTGCGCCTGCTCTTTGCCCGCGCCGGCACGCCCTTCTGCCCCGAGCACCAGCAGCCGCTGGCGGCGCAGACCGTTTCGCAGATGGTCGATCACGTCCTCGCCCTGCCTGACGAAACAAAGTTGATGATCCTTGCGCCGGTCGTTGCCAATCGCAAGGGCGAGCAGATGGAACTCTTCGCCGAGTTGCGTGCGCAGGGTTTTGCCCGGCTGCGCGTTAACGGCAAGGTTTACGAAATCGACGCCCTGCCGAAGCTAGCCAAGACGCACAAGCACACCATCGACGTCGTTGTTGATCGCCTCAAAATCCGTGACGACATGCGCCAACGCCTCGCCGAATCGTTCGAAACCGCTTTGCGTCACGCCGATGGCCGGGCGATTGCCTGCGAAATGGACAGCGAAAAAGAGCATCTTTTCTCGGCAAAATTCGCCTGCCCGATCTGCGCCTACTCGCTGCAGGAGCTGGAGCCACGCCTGTTTTCGTTCAACAATCCGATGGGCGCCTGCCCGAGCTGCGACGGCCTCGGCGTCATCCAGTTCTTCGATCAGAAACGCATTGTCGCCCAGCCGGCGCTTTCCCTCGCCGCCGGCGCAATTCGCGGCTGGGACAAGCGCAATACCTTCTACTTCCAGATGCTCGGCTCGCTCGCCGCGCACTACGCTTTCGATATCGAGACGCCGTTCAACGAGTTACCGGAAAAGCTGCAGAATATCGTGCTCTACGGCTCGGGGCGCGAAGAGGTGCCGTTCAACTATCTCAACGAGCGCGGCAAGCTGACGGTGAGCGAGCATCCCTTCGAAGGCATCATCGTCAACCTCGAACGCCGCTACAAGGAATCCGACTCGTTCGCCGTACGCGAAGAGCTGTCCAAGCTGATCAGCAACAAGACCTGCCCGGCCTGCGCCGGCACCCGCCTGCGCGAAGAAGCGCGCAACGTACGTATGGGGTCGGAAGCCAGTGCATTGACGCTACACGAAATCAGCCACCTGCCGCTTGGTGATGCGCGCGACTACTTCCTTGCGCTGCAACTCTTCGGCCAGAAGGCGCAGGTCGCCGAGAAAGTCCTCAAGGAAATCACCAGCCGCCTGCAGTTCCTGATCAACGTCGGCCTCGATTACCTGTCGCTCGACCGCTCGGCCGAAACGCTGTCCGGCGGCGAGGCGCAGCGCATCCGCCTGGCTTCACAAATTGGCTCAGGGCTGACCGGCGTCATGTACGTGCTCGACGAACCGTCGATCGGCCTGCATCAGCGCGACAACGAGCGCCTGCTGCAAACACTCAGGCAGCTGCGCGACATCGGCAACACGGTGATTGTGGTCGAGCACGACGAGGAAGCGATCCGCAGCGCCGATTACGTCGTCGACATCGGGCCAGGTGCGGGCGTGCATGGCGGGGAGATCGTCGCCGAAGGAACGCCCGAATCCGTCGCTGCCAATCCACACTCGATGACCGGCGGCTATCTCTCAGGCCGGCGCCGCATCGAGATCCCCGGCAAGCCACGCAAGCCCGACCCGGCGCGCATGCTGCAGGTGATCGGCGCACGCGGCAACAACCTGAAAAACGTTACGCTGAACCTGCCGGTCGGCCTGCTCACCTGCATTACCGGCGTCTCGGGTTCGGGCAAGTCGACGCTGATCAACGATACGCTCTACAGCGCAGCCGCTCACCATCTCTACGGCTCGACCAACGAGCCGGCCGAGCACGACAAAATCATCGGCCTCGACCACTTCGACAAGGTGATCAACGTCGACCAGAGCCCGATCGGCCGCACACCGCGCTCCAATCCGGCGACTTATACCGGCCTGCTGACGCCGA
>JBIKLY010000085.1:0-14577 GCA_044359525.1 Rhodocyclaceae bacterium
GAAGCCCGTGCCCGTGGCTACGGCCCCGGCCGCTTCTCGTTCAACGTCAAGGGCGGGCGCTGCGAGGCGTGCCAGGGCGACGGCGTGATCAAGGTCGAGATGCACTTCCTGCCCGACATCTACGTGCCGTGCGACGTCTGCCACGGCAAGCGCTACAACCGTGAGACGCTGGAGGTGCATTACAAGGGCAAGACCATCCACGAAATCCTGCAGATGACGGTCGAAATCGCGCGCGAATTTTTCAACGCCGTGCCGGTCGTCGCACGCAAGCTGCAAACACTGGTCGACGTCGGCCTGTCCTACATCACACTCGGCCAGGCCGCGACTACGCTGTCCGGCGGCGAAGCGCAGCGCGTCAAGCTGGCGCTCGAACTGTCGAAGCGCGACACCGGCAGAACGCTCTACATTCTCGATGAGCCGACCACCGGCCTGCACTTCCAGGACATCGAAATGCTCCTGACCGTGCTGCATCGTCTCGCCGAACACGGCAATACGGTGGTCGTCATCGAACACAACCTGGATGTCATCAAGACCGCCGACTGGCTGATCGACCTCGGGCCGGAAGGCGGCGATGGCGGCGGTCGTATCCTCGCCGCCGGCACGCCGAAGCAGATTGCCAGGGTCGCAGCGAGCCACACCGGGCGTTTTCTGAAGCCCTTACTGGCGCGCTGACAGCACATAAACAAAGGATCTGCGTCGATTTTCCGGAAATTTCAGCATCAGCACATGAAAAAATCAGGCAGTAGAGGCGCACCATAAGCAAACGCCACTTGCCGGCCTGCAGGCCGCGCCAATGCTTGATCTACAGACACAAAAAGCACCCGTAAAACTGCGAAAACCGGGAAGCGGCATCCTCGCTTAAGTACTCCGTTTGCACGCACCCCTTCCCTACAAGCTCGTGAAATGCAAGAATTGCGGCGGAGCAACGCTTTAATAACCACAGGAGATACTATGAACAAGTCTGAAATGATTGATGCAATTGCCGCCCAAACCGATCTTTCGAAGGCTGCTGCCGGCAAAGCGCTGGACGCCGTTATCGATACCATCGTTGAAGCTGTTGCCAAAGGCGACGGCGTATCACTGGTTGGCTTCGGCTCCTTCAAGGCTGCCGATCGCGCCGCCCGTGAAGGCAAAAACCCGAAGACCGGCGAAAAGATCAAGATCGCCGCGACCACCGTGCCAAAGTTTTCCGCCGGCGCCACCTTCAAGGCGACGGTTGCTGCAGCCAAGGGCAAGGGCAAGAAGAAGTAATTTGCTTCTTTGCGCCCTGTTGCAAAAAAAGCTTGTCTGCGGACAAGCTTTTTTTTCGTGCGCCACCTATTAAAAAGTGACGCCGGAAACGCAATACGATGTGCGATTGACCGTCCCATACGGGTCGCGTAGAATTTTTACGCATCGGGGGCATAGCTCAGTTGGGAGAGCGTCTGGTTCGCAATCAGAAGGTCGGCAGTTCGATCCTGCCTGTCTCCACAAGAACATCAAAGCCCGGACTTGCTCCGGGCTTTTTTGCCTGCCGCAGCAGTAAGCACGACTGGTTTCACTAACGCTTCTGAGCTGATTGCAGACCATTGCCTATGGTATTACAATCAAATCCGACGTAATACAAAAGGGGTTTTGTCATGCCAACCACACTTACCAGCAAAGGTCAGGTCACCATTCCCAAGCAGATTCGCGACGCGCTGAACATGACGCCTGGCTGTTCGGTGGATTTTGCCGTCAATCGCGAGGGAGATGTCGTTATTCACAAGGTTGGCGCGAGACCCAGTCGCAAGCCCGACCGCTTCGAATCGGCCCGTGGCAAGGCCGATGTCAAATGGCGGACTGATGACCTGATGGCGCTACTGCGCGGCGAAGGCTGATGTTACTGGTCGACACCAACGTGCTGGTCGACGTTCTGGAGAACGATCCGGAATGGGCCGACTGGTCAATTGGCCAACTGCGCGCCCAATCGAAAGTTCACCGACTGGCGATCAACCCGATCATCTATTCCGAGCTGTCATTGACGTTCTCGACCGTTGAAGCGCTAGACAAAACCATCGCTGAGCTTGGCCTGGCAATGATTGAGTTACCGCGCCCGGCGCTGTTTCTGGCCGGCAAGGCTTTTGTACGTTACCGTCGACAAGGCGGGACGAAAAGCAATGTTCTCGGTGATTTTTTCATCGGTGCGCACGCGGCAGTGTCAGACCATCCTGTATTGACTCGGGATACGCGACGCTACGGTGCATATTTTCCGGGCGTGATACTAATCGCGCCGAGCATCACCACATAAATAAATCAGACACTCTCGATCGGGCGCCGCGTCTGCGATACGTTTTGCGAGGTCAGTCCTTTCGCTGCATCTATCAGAAACTCGCAGCAATGCTCAATAACTCCGATAACCCCAGTAGCAAATAGCTCGGTAGTAAACTATGCGAGAAAAACGTATAAAGGCCAGACAGTTGCAAGCCTTTCTCATATCCGGCAAAGCCCCGGAAGCACGCCCGCTGGAGAAATCAGTTCGATGAGTTACACCGCAGAATCCATTTCCGTCCTCAAAGGACTGGAACCCGTTCGTCACCGTCCGGGCATGTACACCCGCACGGATTGCCCCCTGCACATCATTCAGGAGGCCATCGACAACGCCGCTGATGAGGCGCTGGGCGGCTATTGCAAGCGCATCGGGGTGATGCTCCATCGTGACGGCTCGGTATCGATCCAGGACGACGGGCGCGGCATCCCGGTCGAGATTCATCCGGTCGAGAAGGTACCAACGGTCGAGGTGGTCTTTACCCAATTGCATGCCGGCGGCAAATTCAACAAGGGCGACGGCACCTCGGCGTACCGCTTCTCCGGTGGCCTGCACGGCGTTGGCGTATCGGTGACCAATGCGCTGTCAACGCGCCTCGAAGTCGAAGTCGTACGTGATGGTGCGCGCCATCAGATCGTTTTCTCGGGCGGCAAGGTCATCGAACCCTTGAGCCGGGTCGGCGATGCGCCGAAGAAGGCGACCGGCACGCTGGTGCGCGCCTGGCCCGACCCGAGTTTTTTCGATTCACCGACGATCCCGCAGGCTGAGCTCGAACGCCTGCTGCGCAGCAAGGCCGTCCTGCTGCCCGGACTGCTGGTGTCGCTGGCCATTGAAGACGGCGCGACGACAACGTGGTGCTTTGCCGACGGCATGCAGCAATATCTGGCCGAACAGATCGACGGCGAACTTGTCGCACCGATTTTCAATACCGAAAAATACGCTGCGGCCGGTGATGAAAACTTCCCGCCCGGCGCCGGCGCGGCGTGGGCGATCTGCTGGACGGCCGAAGGCGGTCTGGCGCGCGAGTCCTACGTCAACCTGATCCCGACGCCGGCCGGCGGCACGCACGAATCGGGTCTGCGTCAGGCGACACTCGATGCCATCAAGAGCTTTGCCGAACATCACGCGCTGCTGCCCAAGGGCGTCAAGCTGGCCGCCGAAGACGTTTTTTCACGCGCCAGTTTTGTGCTCGCCGCACGCGTGCTTGACCCGTCTTTCCAGGGGCAAACCAAGGAGCGTCTCAACTCGCGCGATGCCGTCGCGCTCGTCGCGCGCATGGTGCGCGACCCGCTCGAACTGTGGCTCAACGAACACCCGGACGCCGCGAAGAAGATCACCGATCTCGCGGTTCGCGCCGCGCAGGCACGCTCGCGCGCCGGGCAGAAAGTCGAGAAGCGCAAGCAGTCGGGCGTCGCCATCCTGCCCGGCAAGCTCTCCGATTGCCAGAGCGAGGACACCAGCCGCAACGAGATTTTTCTCGTCGAAGGCGACTCGGCCGGCGGCTCGGCGAAATCCGGCCGCGATAAAGAATTACAAGCAATACTGCCGCTGCGCGGCAAGGTGTTGAACACCTGGGAAGTCGAGGTCGGCAGTCTGTTCGCCAACCGCGAAGTGCACGACATCGCGGTGGCGCTCGGCATCGACCCGCACCTGCCCGACGCGCCGGATACCGTGCTGACCAACCTGCGCTACGGCAAGGTGGTGATCATGACCGATGCCGACGTCGATGGCTCGCACATCCGCGTCCTGCTGTGCACGCTGTTCTACCGGCATTTTCCGAAGCTGATCGCGCACGGCCATCTCTATTTCGCGCAGCCGCCACTCTATCGGCTCGACGTACCGGGCCAGGGCAAGAACCGCCCGCCGCGCAAGATCTACGCACTCGACGGCGCCGAGCGTGAAGCGGCGATCGACCGCATGCGTCTGGAGAACATCAAGCCTGAAGCGATCTCGATTTCACGCTTCAAGGGTCTCGGCGAGATGAACTCGGAACAATTGTGGGAGACAACCATGTCGCCCGACACCCGCCGCCTGATGCGCGTGCGCATGCCACGCGCCGACACGGCCAATCCGGTGATGAACATGCTGATGGCCAAGAACGAGTCCGCCGGACGGCGGGCATGG
Source organism: Rhodocyclaceae bacterium (assembly GCA_044359525.1). GTDB lineage: Bacteria > Pseudomonadota > Gammaproteobacteria > Burkholderiales > Rhodocyclaceae > CAJBIL01. Next base: position 4,412 of record JBIKLY010000085.1, read on the forward strand.
ATGGAAGCAAACGGCGCCCTGGTTGGCGCGGAGATCTGAACGTGACGATTGATACAACGACCCCCGACCTGTTCGAGCAGTTGCCCGTGGAAGAAGAAGCGCCGCCCCCGCCGCCGCCCGTGATCGAGCCGCTGGTTGAGGAAGAGGACGACGGCGAAAGCATCCTGCTGCACGACTCGGCGGCCAAGGATTACCTCGAATACGCGATCGCCGTCGTCAAGGGCCGCGCCCTGCCCGACGTCAAGGACGGCATGAAGCCGGTGCAGCGCCGCGTGCTGTTCGCCATGCGCGAGCTCGGGCTGTCATCGACCGCCAAGCCGGTCAAATCGGCGCGTGTTGTCGGCGACGTGATCGGTAAATACCACCCGCACGGCGACACTTCGGCCTACGACGCGATGGTGCGCATCGCGCAGCCTTTCATGTTGCGCTACCCGCTGGTCGACGGCCAGGGCAACTTCGGTTCACGCGACGGCGACAACGCGGCCGCCATGCGCTACACGGAAGCACGCCTGACGCCGATTGCCGAACTGCTGCTCGGCGAGCTCGGCGAAGGCACCGTCGACTATCAGCCGAACTACGACGGCTCCTTCGACGAACCCGCCTTCCTGCCGGCGCGCCTGCCCTTTGCGCTGCTCAACGGCGCCTCGGGAATCGCCGTCGGCATGGCCACCGAAATGCCTTCGCACAATCTGCGCGAAGTGGCGGCGGCGGCGATCCACAAGATCCAGAATCCGGAAGCCGGCGTCGCCGAACTGATGGAACACATTCCCGGGCCGGATTATCCGGGCGGCGGGCAGATCATTTCGTCGAGCGCCGAAATCGCCGCCGCTTACACGACCGGGCGCGGCAGCCTGCGCGTGCGTGCCCGCTACGAATTCGAGGAGATGGCGCGCGGTGCGTGGCAGCTGGTTTTCAAGGAGCTGCCGCCGGGCGTTTCGTCGGCCAAGGTACTCTCCGAAATCGGTGCGCTGATGAACCCGCAGCCGAAACCGGGCAAAAAAGCCATCGAACAGTCGGCGGCGCAACTCAAGGCCTTACTGGCCTCGCAAGTGGAGCGCGCACGCGACGAATCGGGCAAGGACGACGACATTCGGCTGGTTTTTGAGCCGTGCAACTCGCGTCTGGATCGCGATGAATTCGTCGCCCTGCTGCTCGCCCATACCAGCCTCGAAACGACCGCGCCGATCAATCTGGTGGCCGTCGGCATTGATGGCCGGCCGTGCCAGAAAACGCTCGCCGATCTGGTCGGCGAGTGGTGCCAGTTCCGCATCAAGACCGTACACCGGCGCACCGGATTCCGCCTCGAAAAAGCCAACGATCGCATCCACATTCTCGAAGGCCGGCACATCGTCTTTCTCAACATCGACGAAGTGATCCACATCATCCGCGAATCGGACGAACCGAAGCCCGCACTGATTGCGCGCTTTCTGCTCTCCGACCGGCAGGCCGAAGACATTCTCGAAATCCGCCTGCGCCAGCTGGCGCGGCTCGAAGGGATCAAGATCGAGCAGGAACTGGCCAAACTGCGTACGGAAAAGGAAGCGCTGGAGAAACTGCTCGGCAGCGACTCACTGATGCGCCGCCGCGTCATCAGCGAGATCAAGGCCGATGCCGAAAAACACGGCGATGCACGCCGCACGGTGATCCAGCCGGCGGCGATGGCCTCGCGCTCGGAAGTCGCCACGGTGACCGACGAACCGGTGACGCTGATCGTCTCGGAAAAAGGCTGGGCACGCGTGCGTCAGGGACATGGCCTCGACCTCTCGGCCGTCACCTTCAAGGATGGCGACCGCCCCGGAACCGCGCACGAATGCCGCTCGGTGGACTCGCTGGTGATCATTTCGACCGAGGGCCGCGCCTTCACCATCGCCATCGCCAGCCTGCCGGACGGACGCGGCATGGGCGCACCACTACCCTCGTTTGTTGACATGGGCGCCGGGAAAATCGCCCACGTCCTGACCGGCAAGCCCGACGATGAATTACTGATCGCCAAGACATCAGGCTACGGCTTCATCTGCGCCTACGCTGACCTGCTGTCGCGCCAGAAAGCCGGCAAGGCATTCCTGACGCTGGAAGACGGCGCAACGATCCTGCCGCCGGTACGCACTGCCGGCAAGGACCATCTCGCCGCGATCTCCGAAGACGGCCGCCTGCTGCTCTTCCCGCTCGATCAGATGAAACGCCTGTCGGGCGGCAAAGGCGTGCAGATCATGGCGCTGAAGGACAAGGAGTCGCTGCGCGCGGTGCTGGCATCGAGCGGTCCGACGGTAACGATCAGCGGCATGTTCCGCAACAAGCTCAAGAAAATCCAGTCGGAAGAACGCCACCTGAACCAGCGCGCACGGCGCGGTGCGGCGGTTGGTCAGATCAGCCAGATGGGGCTGGAAGCATGGCCGGAGAAAAAATATGACTAGTTTTACATACCCCCGTTTCAAACGCTTTCAACACAGAGTGCACAGAGACACAGAGGACACGGAGAGAAGCAAAAAAGTTTTATCTCTGTGTTCTCTGTGGCTCCGTGATCTCTGTGTCGAAAGAGGTTTTACCAATGCCTAATCAACACCCCCTGCTTATTGCCCTAGCAGCGCTCATCATCGCAGCAGCAACGCCGGTCGCCGCCGAAACCATCGGCTGCGTCACTACCGAATGGAAGCTGATCGGCGCCAATCACAAGGTGTGTGTCGATGCCTTTGCCGACCCAAAAGTGCCGGGCGTCACCTGTCACGTCAGTCAGGCGCGAACCGGTGGCGTCAGCGGCTCCCTCGGGCTGGCGCAGGACCCTTCTCAGTTCTCTCTGGCCTGCCGGCAGACCGGCCCGATCACCCTGCCCGCCAAGCTGCCGAAAGACGAAACGGTATTCTCGGAAGACACGTCGATATTCTTCAAGGAAACGCGCGTCGTCCGCCTGTGGGATGAGGCGCACAAGACGCTCGTCTACCTGGCGATCAGCCGCAAGCTGATCGACGGCGCACCGGCCAACAGCATCTCGACTGTTCCGGTAATGCCCTGGGGTGCGCGTTGACAAGCCGGCTATCATCGCTCGACACGACTCGTGCGTCATTTGCTACACTACGCCGTCATCAAATCTGCCATCACCAATACACAAAAATTATTCAAGGGGTATTCATGTCGCATTCCAAGTTGGGCCACACCCGGTTACTGCTCGCCTTCGCAGCCTGCGGACTGATCTCCGCCTGTGTCACCACAGGCACTGCAGATCCAAACAACCCTTCACCGACTTCGGGCAGCAGCACCTCGGAACAGGCCAATGCAATGGCCGACAAGGCAATGTACAAGCCAATCGTCTACACCAATGTTAACAAGAAGGGCCCGGTGCTGGTCGTCATCCCTGGAGAAATCAAGAGCAACAACGCGACCTTCACGCAAAAGTTCGGCGCCAACAATATTGCCGACTATGCCGAGCTTGAACTGAGTAATGCCAATTTCAAGGTACTCGAACGCGCCGACATGGGCCCGCTGCTCCGTGAATTCCAACTCGCCTACACGATGGGCGATCCGAAGGCAGCGCGTAAATTCCTGCAAAAAGGCAAGTTCAAGACCACAAAATGGGTCGTCAAATTTGACATTCTCAAGGCAGAACAAGTGGCTCAGGCAGGACAGGGGTTTGACGGCCAGGCGATTGGCAGCCTGATCGGCATCGCAGCCGGCAGTCGTGGCGGCGCCGCGGCAGGTGTCGCAGTCGGCTCGATCAAAACTGAAGAGTCAACCGGCGTGTGGATTATCGGCATGCGCTGGAAACTGATCAACGCCAACACGACCGAACAGGTAGCAACCGGGTATTCGGAGGAGAAAATGGAACTCGGCTCCAAAGGCACCTCGGTTCTAGGCGTCTCCAGCAGCCAGTCCGGTGGGCTGACGCTTGACTCGCTGGTGCAGCGACTGATTCAGAAGACTGTTTTTGAAATCGACGCCAAGCACAAGTAAGCGACTGCAACACACATAAAAAATGCCTGCGCGATTGCAGGCATTTTTTTCACTTCCGTTGGCGCAAAGCTAGACCTTGGGGGGTGGCCTGCGGTGCCGCTTCGCCCGCTTGGCAACCTGCTGTTCTCCACCTTCTTCCGGCCGGGGGCCCGGCCCCTGCTCGGCACGCGGCGTCTGGCGCTGGGGGCCCTGCCCCTGCCCCTGCCCTGGACGCTGACCCTGACGAGGCCCCTGCGGTCGCCGACCAGGCTCGGACGACGCACCCTGGCGCCTACCCGGTTCAGCTTGCGCCCCCTGTCGCCGCCCCGGCTCGCCTTGCGGCTGAGAAAGACGATTTCCTGGTGCGGTCTGAATTTCAAGTTCAACGAGTTCATCCCACTGCGCATCGGTCCGGTCACGCTCGGGGATGGCAAGGAGTTCACGGAGCCGCTGACGCGGATCAATATGGACGGGTTCATTCATGTCGTCATTATGAGGCACACGGGTAAGGAATTGAAGTTTCTTGCACGCTTAAACATTCTGAAACAGGAAGAGCACTGGCAGGAAATCATGGAAAATCATGACTGGCCTGCACCGCAGGCCGCACGACGCAAACGGTCGCCAACAGCGGCCCAGGCCGGATTTTGCGGAATATCCTCGACAACAATCATATCGACGCCCGCCCTATCCAGCTCACGCAATGCGGCGTAAATTCCGCGCGCGTAGCCTTCGGGATCAGCCGGCAGCATGCGCCAGGCGTGCGGCATGCCGGCGTGCGGCGGCTGACTGTGGCAAAGCGCACCGCAGCGGCGGCCGCTGTGGCGAATGGCGTTCATGAAATCGAGCAGGCGTTCGGCGGCAACAAGGCGCATTGGCGTCGTCGGCGCATAGTGGGCATCAAGCGAACCGGAAACGCGGGGACTGTCGTCAGCCGAAGTTTGCGCGGCGATCTCCGGAAAAACGCCGATCACCATTTCAATCTGTTCCGGCGTGACATGCCCGGGGCGCAGCAAACGCGGTACGAAAGCGTCGCCACGCGAGAGATCAATGATCGTTGACTCGATGCCGACCGGGCACGGACCGCCGTCAAGCACCAGTGCCACAGCGTCGCCAAGCTCCTCGTGCACATGCGCGGCGTCGGTCGGGCTGATGCGGCCGAAACGATTGGCCGACGGCGCGGCGATGCCGCACTGGCCATGCGCACCGCCGCCGGCCTGCGCGTAAGCGCGCAGCAGATCAAGCGCCAGGGGGTGTGCCGGAACACGCACGCCAACAGTATCCTGGCCGCCGGTAACCGAGTCGGAGACTCCAGGGGCGCGTTTCAGAATCAGCGTCAGCGGGCCGGGCCAGAAGGCTTCGGCGAGCGCCCAGGCTGCAGCGGGAACGTCACGCGCCCAGCGATCCAGATGCCCGGCACCGGGCAGATGGACGATCAGCGGATGATCGGCCGGCCGGCCCTTGGCAGCAAATATTTTGGCAACCGCCGCCGGGTTAGCCGCATCGGCACCGAGGCCATAAACCGTCTCGGTCGGAAAGGCGACCAACTCGCCCGCTTGCAGCAGGGCGACGGCACGGGCGAGTTCGGAATGCATTGAGTGCAAATGCCGCAAACCTTACCGCAGAGGCGCAGAGGTAACGCAGAGGTGACGCAGAGGAAACCTTTTAAATAGGTTTTCTCTGCGTTTCCTCTGCGCCTCTGTGCCCCGAAGGAAATCCCCTTGGGGGACGCCTCTGCGGTATTTTTTTGATTTTTCCACAAGTGTTCACGGAAGATCGGGCAGCGTTTTAGCCAGAATTTTCTCGGTTTGGCCCACACGGAATTCGGACAGTTTTTTCGCCAGACCGGCATCGCTCAGTGCCAGCATCGCCACCGAGAACAGGGCGGCATTTACCGCCCCCGCTTCGCCGATAGCGAAAGTAGCAACCGGAATGCCGCCGGGCATCTGCACCATCGCCAGCAGCGAATCGAGGCCTTGCAGATGCTTTGACGGCATTGGCACGGCGAGTACCGGCAATTCGCTCTTGGCCGCCAGCACACCGGCCAGATGGGCGGCCCCGCCGGCGGCGCCGATCAGCACCTTGATGCCGCGCTCTTGGGCAACGGCGGCATAATCAAGCGCCGCATCGGGCGTGCGATGCGCCGAGAGGACTTTCGCTTCATAGGCAATATCGAACTGCTTGAGCGTCTCGGCACAGGCGCGCATCACCGGCCAGTCGCTGTCCGAACCCATGACGATACCAACGATCGGATGTGTGTTCATTTGCTTGCTCCTTCTTATCGATTAACCGCGCGTTCAGCGCTTTCAATGGTGTTGCCGAGCAACATGGTGATCGTCATCGGGCCGACGCCGCCGGGCACCGGCGTAATCGCAGAGGCCACTTCCTTGACCTGCTCGAAGTCGACGTCGCCGCACAGTTTTCCATCGGGCAATCGGTTGATACCAACATCGATGACCACGGCACCGGGCTTGACCATATCCGCCGTCACAAAACGCGGCCGGCCAATCGCCGCCACCAGCACGTCGGCACGCCTCGTATGAAACAGAAGATCTTTGGTCTGCGAATGACAAACTGTCACCGTGGCGCCCGCATGCAGCAGGAGCATGGCCATCGGCTTGCCGACGATGTTCGAGCGACCAATCACAACGGCCTCCTTGCCCTTCAGGTCGATGCCTGCGTCTTCAAAGAATTTCATCACGCCGTAGGGTGTGCACGGAATGAAGCGCGGCTGACCCTGCATCAACGCGCCGACGTTCTCGACGTGAAAACCATCGACGTCCTTTGCCGGCGAAATGGCTTCGAGCACAGCGTCGGTATCAAAATGCCGCGGCAGCGGCAGTTGCACGAGGATGCCGTGAATCTTCGGATCGGCGTTGAGCTCGGCAATCTTGTCGAGCACCGCTTCGGGCGCAGCATCGGCGGGGAAAATGATATTTTCGGAATGAAAGCCCGCCGCATCGCAGGCCTTCACCTTGTTGCGAACATAAACCTGCGAAGCCGCGTCTTCGCCCACCAGGATGACCGCCAGACCGGGGCGCTCACCCTGTGCGGCAAGTGCTTCGGCGCGTGTTTTGAAATCGGCACGCAGCTTTTGTGCAAGTGCGTTGCCGTCAAGAATTTTTGCTGTCATTTTTTGAGCCGTTGAAAACGCGGAGCAAATAAAAGAAACGAAAGAGGCCGGGTGCGCAACTGCGCAACGCCGACCTTCTTCTCTAATCGAACCGCGATTTTACCGCAAATCAGGCAGCGACTATTTCAGCTTTCGCCGCCGCTTCTGCAGCCGCCCGCCCCGCCGCGAAGGCACGGCGATTGAGCTCGACCAGCGCCGGCTTCTTTGAAGCAAAACGCTTGAGAATGCACTGCTCGATCACCTCAGCCGGGAACGGCAGGTAATCCGAAATCGCGCCCAGCATCACCGTATTTCCCAAGCGGATATCGCCCAACTCGTTGGCGATTGCCGAGGCATCGAAAGAAAACACGCGGGTGCCGGCCGCACGCACTTCAGCGACCGGATCATCCGGATATTCATAAAGGCCAAGCTCGACAATCGGTGGCACGAGGCGCCCGGTATTGATCAACGCCAGTCCATCGGGACGCAGCATGTGACGCCAGCGCATCCCTTCGGCCGCTTCGAAACCGAGCAGCACATGCGCCTGCCCCGGCGTAATCTGCGGCGACAGGATTTTCTTGCCGAAACGCAGATGCGATGACACGACACCGCCGCGCTGCGCCATGCCGGCCACTTCGGTTTTCTTGACATCATGACCGAGCGCAATGGCCGCCTCGGCAAGAATTTCAGTCGCCGTCATGACACCCTGACCACCGGTACCGACGACGAGGATGTTTGTAATTTCAGAAGTCATGCAAAAAGACCTTTCACCACCAAGGCACCAAGTACACAAAGATTCACCAAGAGAGACTAAATCAAAAACTTTTTTCTTGGTGTAACTTGGTGCTCTTGGTGTCTTGGTGGTTAATGTTTTTAGTGTTTCTTAGCAAAATTAATCACCGAAGCCACCGTATCCGCATGCACGATGGCATCCGGGGCGCAGGGCTGCAGGCACAGGCCACAACCGGTACACGCCGCAGTTTCGATGCGCACAAAAGCCAGATCGACTTCCTTGCCGTTCGCCTTGGTCACCTTGTCGCGCCGCGTCACGTGGATCGCCGGGCAACCGACGTCTACGCAGTTACCGCAACCGGTGCACTTGTCATCAATGACGGTGAATGGCTTCAGTGCGTGATAGTCCTTGATCAGCACGCAGGGCTGGCTGGTGATGATCACCGACGGCTCGGGAATCTTGGTTTCTTCACGCAGTGTTTTCAGCAGGGTCGGCAGCTCGTAGGCATCGACGACATGCACGCGCTCCTCGCGCACACCGAGCGCCTTGACCAGCCGGGCGAAATCAACGCGGGGCGCTTCGTCGCCGTGAATGTCACGTCCGTTGCCCGGATTGTCCTGGCCGCCGGTCATCCCTACGGCACGATTGTCGAGCAGCAGCACGGTGACGTTGCCACGGTTATAGACAATATTCAGCAGACCCTGCATGCCCATGTGCAGGAAGGTCGAATCGCCGATCACAGCGACGATCTTCTTGTCCTTGTCGGTTTCGCCACGCCCCTTGTCGAGACCGAGCGCCATGCCCATCGACGCACCCATCGAGATGCAGGCATCGAGCGCGTTCCACGGGTGACCGAAGCCCAGCGTGTAACAACCGATATCGCCTGAAATGGTGACGTTGCGCAATTGCGACAGCGTGTAATAGACACCCAGGTGCGGACAAGCCACGCACATCGTCGGCGGCCGCGGGAAAACCGGCATTGGTAGCGCCCTGGACGCCTCCGGCTCGGGCTCGCCGAGCAAACGGGCGATCGCCGGCTTGAGTATATTCGGCGACAATTCACCTGACTGCGGCAGGATACTTTTGCCGATGACCGCGATGCCCTGCGCCATCAGTTCGGTTTCGATCAGCGGCTCGACTTCTTCGACGACGACCAGTTGGTCGCACAGCGCGGCAAACGCGCGCACTTTTTCAAACGGCACCGGGAAGGAAAATCCGAGCTTGAGCACCGGCGCATCGGGGAAGCTCTCACGCACGTGCATGTAAGCAGGGCCGGAGGTGACGAAACCAACGCGGCGATCCGTTTTTGTCTCGCCACCGGCTTCGACCACGTTGAGCGGCGACACTTCAGACTCGGCACGCAGCTTACGCTCGCGTTCAAACATCATCGGCAGACGACGACCTGCAGCCGTCGGCACCATCACCCAGCGCGCGACTTCCTTCTTGAAACCAGCTGCCGGGACTTCGCGACGCTCGCCAACCGTGACCAGCCCCTTGACGTGGCAAATACGCGTCGTCAAACGCAGAATGACCGGCACCTGAAAGCGTTCGGAAAGTTCGAAAGCGGCCAGCGTAAATTCGTACGCCTCTTGCGAATCGGCAGGCTCGAGCACCGGGACGTGCGCAAAGCGCCCCCAGAAACGCGAGTCCTGCTCATTCTGCGAAGACGACAGCCCCACGTCATCGGCAATGGCGATCACCAGACCGCCGGCCACACCGGTCAGTGTCAGCGTCATCAGCGCATCGGAAGCAACGTTCATCCCGACATGCTTCATCGCGCAGAAACTGCGCGCACCGGTCATCGACGCGCCGAAAGCAACTTCAAGCGAAACCTTCTCGTTGACCGACCACTCGGAATAAATATCGGGATAGGTAGCAACCACTTCAAGCATTTCCGTTGCCGGCGTCCCCGGATAGGCCGCAGCAACGCGCACACCGGATTCCCACACGGCACGAGAAACGGCCTCGTTACCTGACATCAACAGCCGGCTTTGCGCCGGCGCGGGCATAACTGCTGCCATTGCGTCTCCTTGAGTTGCTCGATTGCGAAAATATTTCAAATTAGCCAAACAAGTTAGCGATTTTGTAACACTTTCACGTTGACCCAGATCAATTTCCACTACGCCAGAAGGGGATTCGGCAGATTTTCACCGGCCTACGCAGTTTCCGCTATTGCGCATTACAAAAAGCTATCTTACAATGTGAAATTGATGCGCTGCGGTACTTCGCATTAAAAGTAAGGATTAACCTAGCGTTGCCGCCTGATCGGTGCGCAGCACAAAAACGTTCTTCAACCGAGGAGACAAACCATGGCAGCACAGTCCGAGAACCCCCAATCGGTCGGCAGCATTGACGCCGATCCGCAGGAAACGCAGGAATGGCAGGACGCGCTAGGCGGCG
>JBIKLY010000176.1:0-2870 GCA_044359525.1 Rhodocyclaceae bacterium
AACGCATGATCGAGCAGGCGCGCGAAGAAGGCATCGACATCCCGTACAGCGCCACCACCGAATACATCAACACAATTCCGGTCGATCAGCAGCCGAAATACCCGGGCAACCCCGACCTCGAAATCAAGATTCACAACTACATCCGCTGGAACGCCATGGCCATGGTCGTGCGCGCCAACAAGGACTCCAATGTGGGTGGCCACATTGCCTCGTTCGCCTCGGCTGCCGCGCTCTATGACGTCGGCTTTTCGTGGTTCTGGCACGCGCCGACCGAACAGCACGGCGGCGACCTGATTTTCTTCCAGGGGCACGCCGTTCCCGGCATCTACGCACGCGCGCACCTGCTCGGCCGCCTGAGCGACGAACAGATGAACAACTTCCGTCAGGAAGTTGACGGCAAGGGCATCCCGTCCTACCCGCACCCGTGGCTGATGCCCGATTTCTGGCAGTTCCCGACCGTCTCGATGGGCCTTGGCCCGATCCAGGCGATCTATCAGGCGCGCTTCATGAAGTACATGGACAGCCGTGGCTTTGTCGAAGCGAAGAACCGCAAGGTCTGGGCTTTCCTCGGCGACGGCGAGACCGACGAAGTCGAATCGCTCGGCGCCATCGGCATGGCCGCACGTGAAAAACTCGACAATCTGGTCTTCGTCATCAACTGCAACCTGCAGCGTCTCGACGGCCCGGTGCGTGGCAACGGCAAAATCATTCAGGAACTCGAAGGCGAGTTCCGTGGTGCCGGCTGGAACGTGATCAAGCTGGTCTGGGGTACGCACTGGGATTCACTGCTGGCGCGCGACAAGAGCGGCATCCTGAAGAAACGCATGATGGCCGTGGTCGATGGCGAGTACCAGACCTTCAAGGCCAAGGACGGCGCCTACGTGCGCGAATACTTCTTCAACACGCCGGACCTGAAGGCGCTGGTCGCCGACTGGACTGACGACGAAGTCTGGGCGCTCAATCGTGGCGGCCACGACATCTTCAAGATTTTCACCGCCTACAAGAAAGCCGTCGAACACAAGGGCCAGCCGACGCTGATCCTCGCCAAGACGATCAAGGGCTTCGGCATGGGTCATTCGGGCGAAGGGATGAACACGTCGCACCAGCAGAAGAAGCTTGATCACGATTCCGTCCGCAGTTTCCGCGACCGCTTCAACCTGCCGGTGCCGGACGACCAGCTCGACAAACTGCCCTACCTCAAGTTTGAAGAAGGCTCGCCGGAACTCGCCTACATGCGCGAGCGTCGCCAGAACCTCGGCGGCTACCTGCCGCAGCGCCGGCGCAGCGCAGCCGCACTTGAAACACCGGATCTGTCGGCGTTTGATTCGCTGCTCGTAGCCTCAGGCGAAGGCCGTGAAGTATCGACGACGATGTCGATTGTGCGCATCCTCAACATCCTGTTGAAAGACAAGAAAATTGGCAAGAACGTCGTGCCGATTGTTCCGGATGAATCACGCACCTTCGGTATGGAAGGCCTCTTCCGCCAGGTCGGTATCTGGAACCAGGAAGGCCAGAACTACGTTCCGCAGGATCACGACCAGCTGATGTTCTACAAGGAATCGAAGACCGGTCAGGTTCTCCAGGAAGGCATCAACGAAGCCGGCGCAATGGCCGACTGGATCGCTGCCGCCACCGCCTACTCGGTGCATAACGTGCAGATGATTCCGTTCTACATCTGCTACTCGATGTTCGGTCTGCAGCGCACGATGGACCTGTGCTGGGCAGCAGCCGACCAGCGTGCACGCGGCTTCCTGATTGGCGGCACCGCCGGTCGCACAACGCTGAACGGCGAAGGTCTGCAACACGAAGATGGTCACTCGCTGATCCTCTCCGGCCTGATCCCGAACTGCGTCAGCTACGACCCGACCTTCTCGTTCGAAGTTGCTGTTGTCATGCAGGATGGCATGCGTCGCATGTTCCAGGAGCAGGAAGACGTTTATTACTACATCACGGTAATGAACGAAAACTACGAGCATCCGGCAATGCCAAAGGGCGCCGAGAAGGATATTCTCAAGGGCATGTACCTGCTGCGCAAAGGCGCTGCCGAAGGCAAGAAAGCGGCACCGCGCGTGCAACTGCTCGGCTCCGGTACGATCTTCCGCGAAGTCATTGCAGCGGCACAACTGCTCAAGGACGATTGGGGTGTCGATTCCGATCTGTGGGGTTGCCCGAGCTTCACCGAGCTGTCGCGCAACGGCAATGACGTGCAGCGTCACAACCTGCTCAACCCGACCGCCAAGGCACAACTCTCGCACGTTGAGACCTGCCTGAACGGCACGAGCGGCCCGGTGATTGCGGCAACTGATTACGTTCGCATGTATGCCGAACAGATCCGTCCGTTCATCAACCGCCGTTATGTGACGCTCGGCACCGATGGTTTTGGCCGTTCGGATACGCGTGAGAAGCTGCGTCACTTCTTCGAGGTCGATCGTCGCTGGGTCACTGTCGCTGCACTGAAGGCGCTGGCCGACGAAGGCACGATCCCGCAGAGCAAGGTCGCCGAAGCGATTGCCAAATACGGCATCGATGTGAACAAACCCAACCCGATGTCGGTTTAAGGGAGCGCATTCATGAGTCAAACCATTGAAGTAAAAGTACCGGACATCGGCGATTACTCCGACGTTCCGGTGATCGACATCTGCGTCAAGGTCGGCGATACGGTCAAGGTGGACGATGCGCTCGTCACCCTTGAATCCGATAAAGCCACCATGGATGTTCCCTCGTCTGCGGCCGGCGTTGTCAAGGAAATCAAGGTTGCCCTCGGCGACAAGATTTCCGAAGGCGCGGTGGTGGTCATTATTGAAGCGGCGGGGGCGGCGGCTTCTGCTGCGCCTGCGCCGGCACCGCAAGCGGCTGCTCCGGCGGCAGCA
>JBIKLY010000119.1:0-6623 GCA_044359525.1 Rhodocyclaceae bacterium
GTTGCCGCCGCCGACCACGCTGTTGGCGCCGATGATCACTTTGCCGAGCGAGCGGATGCCCGCATCGCCGGCATTGACCTCGCCGATTGGCGCGAACAGGCCGACATCGCCCTCGGTGATGCCCGGCTTGCCGAGCAGCACGCCGATGCCGGAGCCGGAAATCGAATTGGACGCATCGAGCACGAAAGCCTGCTGCACCGGATCCCAGCGCGGCAGTGCCGGCGGCGCGGCAGCCGCCGTCTTTTTGCCGTTACCGGCATCGAGCCCGCCATACGATGACCAGAGCATGATATCGCCGCCGCCCAGGGTAAATACCCGCGACTGGTTAACCTCGAAATTGTCGAGCGAATAGGCGTTGATGTCGCCGCCGCCGAGCGTCATCACGCCGAGTTCGTAGGCTTTTTTCTCCAACCCGGCGCCGGCGTTGGCCAGACCGGCGTTGATCTTGCCGCCGGGTGCGAAGAGCTCGATATCGCCGCCCATTTCGGTCTTGATCTGGCTGAAGAAGAGGTTGATATCGCCCTTGTACGGCGTGTCGGGCAGACTGGCGCCAATCTCGGGCACTTCGGCCGGCGTACCGGGGAAAGCCGCAGCGAGGACGGCATAACCCGCCGCATACCCGGCGCGGTCGCCGCTGACGGTACCGGCCTCACCGGCTTTGGCGAGCACGGCGAACAAGGCCTGGCGCAATGCCGGCGCCTGTTCCTGCGTGGTCAAGGCGGCGAAAGCCACCTGTGCGGCGGCATCATCGAGCGTCGGATTGCCGCTGCGCTGGCGCATGAAACTCGTCACCGCCGCGTCGAATGCCTGCTTCGGCATGGCATCGAAGGCCGTGCCAGAGAAGAAGGTTTTCAGCGCGTCGAGGTCAATCGCCCGGCTACCGGCCATCACCATCAGCGAGGCACCCTGCGCGGGCAGATACGGATTCGACAGGTTGCCGCGCGACACGATACCGAGGTTGTTCGACAGGTCGATCGACTTGCCGGCGATCACCTCGCCGCGACCGGGGCCGCCGAGGATGAAGCCGCCCGCCACACCGGAATTGGTGTTGGCCGAGTAACTGATGTCGCCACCGGCGATCATGCGCGAGACGTCGCTCTCGCGCAGATTTTCGGCCTCGACGGTGAAATTGTGGATATCGCCGCCGGCGTCGATCAGTACCGATTTGGGCGAACTCAGCGCCGTTGCCCCATTTTCCAGACCGACGATGTCGGCGCCGGCGACGATGCGGTTCGACTGAAGGTCATCTCGATGCAGGAGCTCGGGATCGCGGTTCTTGCCGAATGCAGCCGATTTTTCGGCATCGACCGGATTGCCGAAAGGCAACAAGGGCGACGCAACGCGCGAGGCATCGCTATCGCTCATCGCGACCTTGCCGGAAAAAACGATCGCCCCGCTGGCCAGCAGTTCGAGCTGGCCGTCGGGCGCCGGCGCCAGGGTGAAGCCGGTCGTCGTAAGGTCACCCGCGAAAGCGGTAGCACGCACACTGCCGGGATAACGCGCATCGATCTCGGCGCCACCGTTTTTAACCTTGCCCGCCATCAGCGCAACACCGCTGGCCGACGACAGGAAATTGACAGCCGTTTTATCCGTGTAGGTGAAGAAGCTCGCGTAGGGCTTGGCGGAAGTCCAGGCCGCATGCCCCGGCTGGTTGGTTGCCGAAGCCACCGCACCAACGTTCATCTGCCCGCGGCTGCTGACCTTGAGCACCGTGTCACCAAGCAGGAAGCGGTTATAGCCGGCCTTCGTGCTTTTCTTGTCCATCGCGCCGCCGGCATCGACCTGCGCGGCTCCCGTACCGGCGAGCAGCAGGATGCTGTCGATGTTGCCGTCGGCGCGCACCTTCACATCGCCGCCGCCCATCAGCACAAGGTCTGCCGCATCGGGCGTCGCGCCGTCAGCGGTATACAGACGGCCATTGGTCGGCGAAACGAATGCGGCGTTGGCGATGTTGCCGCCGGCAACGGCGAGCAGATCGCCGCCACCGAGCACGCCGAAACCCTGCGAGAAATTCTTCAGCTGCGTCCACCAGGCGACCGGGGAAGTCGATTTTCCGTCACTATCGACCGCACCCGACGACGCCAGCCATTTGCCGACTTCCTTGCTCGCTGCCGTCTCGGCAGCTGTCGTTGCCTTGCTGACGCTGTAGATATCGCTGCCGGCGCTCAGGCGCAGATCGCCGCCGTTCTTGCCGAACTCGGCACGGGTAGTCGAACCGGTGAATGCGGTTTTCGTGAAATAAGAACTCATTTCGACCGATTGATCGCCAATGCCAGCGGTATAGACAGCGGAATCCATATGGAGCAGCGCGATGTCGCGTGCCGCAGCAATGTCGATATCGCCGGTTCCCGTGCGCACGTAGGCAGCAGCACTGCTCTTGCCGATCGTCACGTTGCCTTTGTTCGCCGCCAGCGCAGCGCCCTGCAGCAAAGCCAACGGGTTCGCGCCGGTCGTCTCGGCGCCCGCGACCAGACGATACGACCAGGAATCGCCGCCAAGCAGTAGGTTCTGCTGGAAGGTGGCGTTCGAAGGGGCCGCCAGGAAGCCGTCCGACAGATTGTTCTCCATCTTCAGGTCGCCCGTGGCACGCAGCGTCAGCACGCCGGCATTGTCGCCGTAGCGGGCCGCCAGCAGATCCCAGGCGTTGGCCAGCGTCAGATCGCCAACCGCGCGCACTTCGACGCCGGGGCGCAGGCGATAGTCGGTGTCCGCCGTATCGGTAAAGCCGAGGCGCGCTTCGAGCGCTGCCAGCCGCGCTGCCGAAAAATCGCTGGCGCTGTCTGTCTGAATGCTGCTCATGCCGAGCTTGCTGCCGCTCGACGTGCCGGTGCCGATGGTGGCGATATTGGTCGCGCCAACCTTGTCGTAAACCTTGACACCTTCGACGGCGACCTGCGCCGCACCGCTGATCGCCAACGCCAGCTTGCGTGCCAAATCCGTGCTGTCGAAGAAGACATTCACGCCGTCCGCCGCCGAGCGTGCCGCGCGGAAATTGACGCTGCCACCCTGCGCAACGCTACCGGCCGCCGCGCCAACCTCGATGCGCGCGCCGTCCTTGACGCGAACCTTCGCACTGGCGCCGGAGGTGCCAAGCAAGACGTCGCCGCCCTGCCCATCGGTTCCCGATTGCTTGCTCAGCACCTCAGTCGCGCTCGCCTTCAGCGTCGCGCTGTCGTGCAGCACGAGGTCGCCGTTGTTGGCGTAGAGTTCGATGCGCCCGCCTTTCGGGCCGGCAGCGTCGATCTTGTTGTACACGTCAATGCCGCCGTTATCGGCCGACAGGGAGAAATTCCTTGCCGTGTAGGTCTGCTGATCGGCCTTCGCCTTGCCCGCCTCGCCAAGCACGGCGCTGCCATCACGCTGGCGCAGGATGCGGCTTTCGCTGAAACCGGAGGCTTCCAGCGCCAGGTTGAGCGCGTGCAGGTCGCCGAGCGATTTGGCGTCGGCCCTGAAGCTGCCTTGCGTCGGCGCTGTGCCGCCGGGCAGCGGTGCGGCGCCGCCCTTGAGTTGCCCCTGCATCAGCAGGCTGCCATTGACCGCAGCAATCGCGATCGTCCCCGCGTGACCGCCGCTGACGCCGGACACGTCGATCAGCGCCTTGGCCTTGCCTGCGGTGACATCGGCATCGGCGATGCTGACGCCGCCGTTATCCGACTTCAGGCGGACGGTACCCGCCGCTGCGGCAACAATCACGTCGGCAAAAGTTTTCGCCACGCCGGTGGCATTGATCTGCGAACCGGCCAGCAGCGCGACGCCGTCGCTGGCCGCTGCGCCGTTCGCCGCCAGCGTCAGCTCGCCGGCAGGCAGGTCGATTCGCCCGCTGTGTTCGATGCTGCTGCCGGCGATTTCAAGCTTGCCGCCGATGCCGCCGACCGCAAAAGTCTTGCCGGCCGGCAGCGCCGTGCCGACCGTCGTCACCTTGCCCGCGGCGCTCAGCCGCTGATCGGCGCCGGTCGCGGCGGTAATGCGCGGCGCGCTGAGGGTCAGCGTGCCGCCCTTGACTTCATGCCCGCCCAGCTTGCCCGTGGCATCGCGGCCGCTGCCGGCCACCCGGATTTCCTCGCTGGCGGTAGCGTTCACCGCACCGAAGCCCTGCGTCGCGAAACTGCCGGCGCCAAACTCCACCTTGCCGGCCTCGATGGCCAGCGTGCCGCTGCCGGTCGGTCCGGCCGGGGCAAAACTGGCCCCGGCGGAATTGGTCAGGCGCACGCTGTCGGCACGTACCGTTGCCGTCTTCCCGGCGTTGTCGTAGCCGGCAATGCCGGCCGCCTGCAGCGTGAGTTCGGAAAGACTCGCGGTACCGAGCTGCGCGGCGCCGTAGAGGTCGATCGTCGTGTAGCTGGTCAGGCGCAACGCCTTCGGGTCGCCGAGTTTGGCCAGATCGTCGTTGCTGAAGGTGATGCCTTCGCCGGGGCTGCTCGTGCCGACGGAAATGCGTTTGGCGCCGATCGCCAGCGCACCTGCCTCGGCGAGCGCGAGCCTTCCCTTGAAATCGGTTTTTTTCGTCGCATCAAAGGTCACCGCCAGGCCCTTGACCGTACTGCCGGCCTGCACGTCGAGGGTTCCCTGGCTGCCGCTCACGTCGCTGCGCGCCAGGGCGGATTGCGCGCCACCGGAAAGACGCAACAGGGCACCGTCGCCGGAGAGCAGCAATTTGTCGGCGCTGCCGCCGCTGGCCGGGGCCGTTCCCTCGACGGTTGAACCGGCGTGCACGGTGAGCGTGTCGCTGGCCACTGCGATCAGTTCCGGCGCCGTCAATGCTGAGGCTTTGGCGGTTAGCGGATCGATGCTGCTGCCGGTCTTGATGTCGAGCGTCTCGGCCACCACCTCGATCGTCGTGCCCTCCGCGCCGTGACTGCGCAGGCCGCCGAGCAGCAGGCTGTCGGCGCCGATCCGGTTGATGCTGGCCAGATCAATCGCCACGCTACCCGCCACGGCGCTCTCCCCGGCGCCGACGACGCTGATGTTCTTCGCCGCCAGATCGACCTCGGCACCGCGATGGCCGCTCGCGTGCGCGGCGGCAATCGTCGCCTGCAGCGTCAGCGCCGTACCGGCCTTGACGGCCAGACGGCCGGCATCGCCGGGCAGGCGCGCGCCGGCAGCATCCTTGAAGAAATCGCTGGCCAGCGTCTCGCTATACGCCGATTTGCTGCGCGCGATATCGCCCGCGGCAATCTCCACCTGTTCGATGCGTGACGCGGTGACGAAACTGCCGCCGCCGGCCACCGCCGCCGTGCGGACCGCGCTGCCAAGTACCGAGCCGTCGGTCTGCGTGATCGCCACGCCGGCACCGTCGAGCGAGACCCCCTTGAAGGTCACCGTGTAGGCGCCGGCGAGCAGTGCGTAACGCGCCGGGAGCAGTGTGTATTCGCCGGCCGGCAGGCCGCCGCTGGCGGTCAGCAGCGTGATGCGGTCGCCGGCCTTGAGTGTGCTGTCAAGCGAGCTCTGCTGATCGTAGGGCGCATAGGTATTGCCGATCGCCGGAACGATGGCGAAGGTATTCGGGCTGACCAGCGGGTCGAGAACATCCTTCGAACCGCCGCGGCCGGCGGTGAATTCCCAGGCCTTGAGGTCGCCACCACCGGATAGATCGACCGTGGCGCCGCTGTCCGTGGTCACTGTGTTGGCGGAAAGCAGCACGCTTTTCTCGGGCGGCAGAGCAACATCGACGGCGGCGCCGTCAGCCAACGTGTAGATCCATTCGCGGCCCGACAGACCGGTCTGGCCAAACGGCACTTCGAGGCCAGCGCCGGAAACGGAGGTCAGGCTGCCTTCCTTGAGTGTCACCGAGCCGCTCAGCGCGTCGCCGCGCAGCTCGATCGACCCGAACGGCGCCTTGAGGACGCCGCCCTGCTCGATCTCCGGCGCCGAGACGATCAGCTTGCCGCCGGCCGAGAGCACCATCGGCAGCGTCGCCGGATCCTCACCGACGCCGGAGAACTTGATCTTTCCGGCAGGGTTGCCTTCAACGGCCAGTTCGTATTCGGTGAATGTCGCGGGATAAACCTGCGCTGCCACAACGTCCAGATCGCCCGCCGTCGCCAGCTTGCCGCGCAGCTTGTCGCCATCCACGACACCGCGCAGGCGCAGATCGCCGCTGCTGTCGAGCGTCAGCTTTCCGATGCCCTGCGTCGCGACCGAGCCGAGCAGATCAACGAGATCGCCTTTTAGCGTCAGCTCGCCGGTGCCGCCAAGCGCTTCAGCCGGCGCGCGTGCGAGGAGGCTATTGCCGAGCAACACCTGCCCGGCCGACAGCGTGACCCGCGAAGCCGCCGTAGCGCTCAGATTGGGCGCGTCGATGCGCAGGCTGCGGGAAAGATCGAGATTGAAGACACCGGTCACACCGACCTCATCCTGCGCGTGCAGGGCAAGGTTGGCAAAGCCGCCGGCTTTGACCTTGTCGGCGCCGAGCACGACGCGGCCGGAGTAAGTGAGCGGGGCAAGTGCCTGACCGCGGGTCAGCGCGCCGGTCCCGGCATCGTGCGTCGCGGCCAGCCGGATCCGGCGCTTGCCGGCCGGGTTGCTCGAACTGAGCACCGCGTCGACAGCGTCGACGCCAGTCAGCGCCCAATTGACATCGTTACGATCGAGCGAAATCGCCAGACTGCCGCCGGAGGCACCGG
>JBIKLY010000120.1:0-6589 GCA_044359525.1 Rhodocyclaceae bacterium
CATTTCGGTGCTTTCCGCGGTTGAAGGTCTGGAGGTGGCAACGCCCGCCTTCCGGCCATTCATCATTCCGATCACGCTATGCGTGCTGTTCTCGCTGTTTTTCGTCCAACGCAAGGGAACGGCGTCAATCGGCGCCTTGTTCGGGCCACTGATGCTGCTCTGGTTTTCGACACTGGCTGTCCTCGGTCTCTATAATCTGCTGGCCAATCCTGGTGTGCTCAGGGCGCTTGACCCGTCCTACGGCATCAATTTCCTTTTTGAAAACCGCTCGATTGCGATTGTCGCGATGGGCGCCGTCGTGCTCTCGGTCACCGGGGCCGAGGCACTGTATGCCGATATGGGGCACTTCGGCCGCCAGCCGATTCAGTTGGCCTGGTTCAGCTTCGTATTGCCGGCACTGGTTCTCAACTACTTCGGTCAGGGTGCGCTGCTGCTGTCTGACCCCGCGGCTGTGCAGAATCCTTTCTATCATCTGGCCCCGGACTGGGCGCTTTATCCCCTCGTTGCGTTGTCAACCGTCGCCACCGTGATTGCCTCACAGGCCGTAATTTCCGGCGCATTTTCGGTCACTCGCCAGGCCATGCAACTCGGTTTCGTGCCGCGTTTCGAAGTGCAATACACCTCCGAGAAAGCGCAGGGGCAGATTTACCTGCCGGGGATTAACTGGGGCTTGTTTGCCGCCGTGGTGGTACTCGTCCTGGGCTTCAAATCAACCAACAATCTGGCCGCCGCCTACGGCATCGCGGTTACCGGTGACATGGTGATCACCTCGCTGCTGGCCACGGTCGTTGCCGCGAAGGTGTGGGGCTGGGGCTGGTTGCGGGCGATCGTCCTTTTCGCCTGTTTTCTGGTCGTTGAATTGACCTTCCTGTTCGCCAATCTTCTGAAAATCCCCGACGGCGGCTGGTTTCCACTGGTTGCCGGTATGCTCGTATTTGTTCTGATGACGACCTGGAAGCGTGGCCGTCAGTTGCTTGCCGAGCGTCTCAGTGGTGAGGGCATTGAACTTGAGCCGTTCATTGATGCCTTGCTGGTCTCGATGCCGGCACGCGTAGCCGGTACCGCGGTGTTCATGAATTCAAGCCCGACCGGTGTGCCGCACGCGATGCTGCACAACCTGATGCATAACAAGGTGCTGCATGAACGGGTCATCGTCGTCTCGGTGCAGATGTTCGATGTGCCGTATGTGCCGGAAATCGACCGTATCGAAATGCGCAAATTGAAAGGTGATTTTTACAGCGTCATTGTGCAGTACGGTTTCAAGGATGATCCGGATATTCCTGCGGCGCTGTCCTTGTGCGCTGAGCAGGGCCTGAAATTCGAGACGATGGAAACCTCGTTCTTTTTTGGCCGTGAAACCCTGATCCCGAAACTTAATTCCGACATGGCCCTGTGGCGTGAGAAGTTGTTCATTGCCATGTTCCGCAATGCCGGCAGCGCAACGAGCTTCTTCAAGATCCCGAGTAACCGGGTGGTCGAACTCGGCACCCAAGTCGTGCTCTGAGCATCTGCAATAAAATGCCATCGCCTTCATAAATCCAGGAAAATCAATCTTCGAATGCAAAGAGACGATAAAGAAAAGCCTCGTTATGCCGTCGTGGCATCCGTTCAGTTGTCCGGTGTAAGCGATGTCGAGTTCGAGGCATCATTGGCCGAATTGCGTGAGTTGGCAAAAACCCTGGGCTTCGAGGTCGTCCACACTTTTGTGCAGAAGCGCTCCGGTTTCGATACGGCGGCCTACCTGGGCGTCGGCAAGCGTGAGGAGATCCGTTGCTACGTCAACAATGAAGCAATGGCTGCCGGCTACGATGCGCCGCCGGTCGCGCCGCATGTTGATTCGATCGAGGTAATCTTCGTTGATCACGAGATTTCTCCGTCGCAGGCGCGCAACCTTGAAAAAGAAGTTGGTTGCCCGGTGATGGACCGCACCATGGTCATTCTGGAGATTTTTCATCGCAATGCGCGCTCCCGTGCAGCCAAAGCGCAGGTGGAAATTGCCCGCCTCGGCTATATGGCGCCACGGCTGCGCGAGATGGCGAAGCTTGCCGGGCCGCAGGGACGGCAGCGCAGCGGCGTCGGCGGGCGCGGCGCCGGTGAATCAGGCACCGAGTTGGACAAGCGCAAGATTCGCGACCGGATCGCCGAACTGAATCTGGAAATTGTCGCGATGGACGCCGAGCGCAAGACGCAACGCGCGCGCCGGCAAGAGAGCCAGGGGTTGGCTGCTGTGGCCCTCGTTGGCTACACCAACGCCGGCAAGTCCACCCTGATGCGGGCGCTGACCGGCAGTGAGGTGCTGGTCGCCAACAAACTTTTCGCGACATTGGATACGACAGTGCGCGCTCTGCATCCCGAGAGCGTGCCGCGCGTTCTGGTCAGTGACACGGTTGGTTTCATCAAGAATTTGCCGCACGGCCTCGTCGCGTCATTCAAGTCAACGCTTGACGAAGCGCTTGATGCGTCGCTGCTGTTGCACGTCATCGATGCCAGCGATCCCGGATTCGAGCGTCAGCTTGAAGTGACCGACAAAGTGCTGGCCGAGATCGGCGCGGATGTCGTGCCGCGTATGCGTGTTTTCAACAAGATTGATCACGTTGGTGACGCCGACGCGCAGGCCGAGTGCGAAAGCGTGTTGCGCGAAAAATACCCCGATTGCGTTGTGATGAGTGCCCGCCGCCCTGATGATGTTGCCAGGCTGCGTCAGATGATCGTCAGCTTCTTCCAGAAGGACCTGCTTGAAGCTGAGCTTTTTCTCCCCTGGTCAGCGCAGCAAATGCGCGGCGAGGTCTTCGCAAGCTGTGAGGTACTCGAAGAACACGCCGACGCTGAAAACGCGATCCTTCGTGTCCGCGGTGAGCGCGCCACGGTCGAGCGTCTGCGCGAAAAGTGGGGTCGGTTTTAAGTTGTTCCGGTTCTTTGCATTCTGCGGTTGGAATCAGCGTTTTCAAACAGCCGGCCTTGTAGATATTCGCTTATAAGCTAATATGTAAGCATGTATGAAATTATCCATTACCTTGATGAGAGCGAAAACGATCTCTACCAGGATTGGCTCGATGGCCTGCGTGACCGCCTGGCAAAGATCGCCGTCATCAAGCGTGTCGCTCGCGTTGAGGCTGGTTTGTTTGGGGACTGCAAGTTCTTGCGGGACGGTATCGGCGAGTTGTGAATTGATGTCGGCGCCGGATACCGGGTCTATTACGCGCAGGTTGGCAATCAGGTGATATTGCTCACCAGCGGCGGCGACAAGAAATCGCAGAATAGGGATATTGACCGGGCAGTTGGGTTTTTGAAAGATTGGGAGAAGCGACATGGCTAAAGCACACCGGACTCACGATGAAGCAACGGTTGAAATGTTCCGCCGCGACCCGGATCTTGCCGCGGAGTATCTGAACTCCGTGCTGGTCGATGGCGACGAAGCCGATCTGATGTTGGCGTTACGCAGCCTCAGCAAGGCGTTTGGCGGTGTTCAGGAGATAGCGCGTCAGGCAGAGGTGAATGCCCATACGCTCTATCGCACGCTGTCCCAGCAGGGAAATCCTGAGCTGAAGACACTTTCTGCCATTCTCAAGGCGATGGGAATGCGGTTGGCTGTACAGCCGATTCATCAGGCGCATGCCTAAGCCGCTCCAAGGCTGTGATTTCCGGTAGAGAATCTGGCGGGCGCCTGTCGTCAGCGACGTCGCCAGACCTGCCAGTGCTCACGCCCGGCAAAAACCGGAATCGAGTCCTCTGCCGGGCGATCAGCGCAGCGTGTGAAATCGGGCATCAGCAGGTCTTCAAGCTGCTGCGGCTGTGCGCCAAAGGGCGGCCCTTTCACTTCGTCGCTGAGGAAAAAATACCCTGCCAGCAGTCCGCCGGGATGCAGCAGTTTCGCCATACGTAGCGCGTAATCCGGCCACCGCCAGCGCGGCAGGGCGCACAGAAAGGCGCGTTCGTAGATCACGTCAAATGGTGCGTCCGGCTCGAACGTAAAAAAATCAGCGCAGAGCAGCTTGCCCGGCCAGTCGGCGCCCAGCGTAGTGCGTGCCGCTTCCACCGCAGCTGCTGAAAAATCCAGTGCGGTGACTTTCCATCCCGACGCATTGAGAAAAGCCGCATCCCAGGCGCTGCCACAGCCGGGAATCAGGACGTCAGGTGTGTGGCCGAACGTTGCGGCATGGCCGGTGGCAAATTCACACAGGGCCTGCGGCGCTTTGCCGGCTTCCCATGGGGTGATGCCGCTGCGAAAGCGCTGATCCCAGAAGTCGGGTAGCTCAGGGCGTTGATGAGCGGGCTTTTCGGTGGACACGGGTGCCTCCGGTTATTGCGCAGACACTGGCAGTTGCTGTCTTGCGGCCTGATGAGGCATGTTAGAATCACGCATTGCGCCGCGTTGTTTTGCGACGAATTTGCCGACCTGGCTGTCAATGTTTTTATCGAGAATCCGCCTTGAATTCCTCAATTTCTGCGCCTTCGCGCATCGTTATCGCTTCACGCGAGTCGCGCCTTGCCATGTGGCAGGCCGTGCATGTCCGCGACCGTCTGTCGGCATTATATCCACAGAGCCAGGTCGAGATTCTCGGCATGACGACCAAGGGCGACCAGATTCTTGATCGCCCCCTGTCGGAGATTGGCGGCAAGGGCCTGTTCATCAAGGAACTCGAAGTCGCGATGCAGGAAGGCCGTGCGGACCTCGCCGTACATTCGATGAAGGATGTGCCGATGGAGATGCCCGAGGGCTTTGTCCTGGCGGCCATCTCGGCGCGCGAAAATCCGTGCGATGCCTTCATCTCGAACCGCTACAGCGGCCTTGACGAGCTGCCGGCCGGTGCCGTAGTCGGTACGTCGAGCAAGCGCCGCGAGTCGATCCTGCGCGCCGGATATCCGCAACTGATCATCAAGAGCCTGCGCGGCAATCTGGATACGCGTTTGAAGAAACTCGATGCCGGTGAGTACGATGCGATCATCCTCGCTGCCGCCGGCCTGATTCGCCTCGGCTTGAAGGCGCGCATCAAGTCGGTATTGACGCCGGAGCAGTCGCTGCCGGCGCCGGGGCAGGGGGCGCTGGGTATCGAGGTGCAGTCAGCGCTGCCTGGCGCGGCGGCGCTGGTGGCTTCGCTCAATGATCCGGAAACCGCGCACTGCGTACGCGCCGAGCGGGCTTTTTCGCGCGCCCTCGGCGGTAGTTGCCAGATCCCGCTCGGCGGCTACGCTGTGCTTGAGAATGGCGAACTCTGGCTGCGTGGCTTTGTTGCCACGTCGGATGGTCAGCAGATGGTCAGCGCTGAATTGCGTGGTGCGCCCGAAGACGATGAGTCGATTGGCCGTATCCTTGCGCAGATGCTGCGCGATCAGGGTGCCGATGCCATTCTCGAAAAGCTTGCGCACTGCCAATGACACCGCTGCAGGGCAAAACTATCGTGGTCACCCGGCCGCGCGCCCAGGCCGGCAAGCTGGCCGGTTTGATTGCTGCGCAGGGCGGGGTTCCGGTTGTTTTTCCCTTGCTCGAGATCAGCCCGGCGCTTGATCCCGAACCTTTGCAGGCGGCCATCAAGGGACTTGAGCGTTACTCGTTTGCCGTTTTTATCAGCCCGAACGCAGTTGATTTCAGTGTCCCGGCCATTCTGGACCGCGGCGCGTGGCCGGCAGGCCTGCAGGCGGTGGCTATCGGTCAGAGCAGTGTCGCCCTGCTTGCCAGCTACGGTATCGGGCCGACGCTGGCGCCGCATGAGCGCTTTGATTCGGAGGCTTTGCTTGAGTTGCCTGAACTGCAAACGGAACAGGTCAGCGGTCGGCGTGTCGTAATCTTTCGCGGCAATGGCGGGCGTGAGCTCCTCGCCGAAACATTGCGCGAACGTGGTGCCGAGGTTGATCATGTGACCTGTTATCAGCGTTCCGCGCCTGCCGCTGGCGCCGCGCCATTGGACGCTTTATGGGCTGAAAATCAGCTGAGTGCGCTGACCGTTTCATCGAGCGAAGGTTTGCGCAATCTGATCGGCCTGCTTGACCCGATCGGGCAGGAGCGTTTGCGCAGGACACCCGTTTTCGTACCGCATCAGCGCATTGCCGATGTCGCAAGGGAGTTTGGCCTGCAGCAGGTAAGCCTGACCGGGCCTGCCGATGCTGGCATCATTGCCGGGTTGTGCGCATATAATTGGCAGCAAGTATAAATAACAGAAATTCGATCAACGGAAGAGTCTTGCAGGATGAATGACACTACGCCTTCCCCGCAGCCCATTGCTTTGGAGCCATCGACGCCTGTTGCGGCGAGTCATCCCGTGTCCGCCTGGCGCAATCCGTGGTTGATCGTCGCCTTGATCGCCCTTGGCCTGGCTGGCTGGCAATGGGTCGAGACGCGACTCCGGCTTGCCGATACGCAGCAGGAGCTGGCCCGGCGTCTGGCAGAAAGCGATGCCGCGAACAATGAGAGTCGCGTGCTGGCCAGGCAGGCGCAAGAGCAGGTTGCGGCGGTGCAGGGAAAACTCGCCGTGCTGGAGGAGCGGGTTGCCGAGTCGCGCAGTCAGCAAGCGACGCTGGAGAGGCTCTATCAGGAGCTGGCGCGCAACCGGGACGAATGGGCGCTCGCCGAAATCGAGCAGAGCGTGATTCT
>JBIKLY010000059.1:0-23098 GCA_044359525.1 Rhodocyclaceae bacterium
CAGACTCTATTTAATTTTTTTAAAATTAAATCGTGTCTGACCCCATATAGTCCAAACGGATCATTGGAGTGAATCGTGTTGGCATGGGAAATCACGGATAATTGCGGATTGGATTGGAGTTGGCATGAATATTTTTGTGACGGGCGGGGCGGGGTATATCGGGTCGCATGCTTGCGTGGAGTTGCTGGGCGCGGGGTATGCGGTGACGGTGTTTGACAATTTTAGCAATAGCAGCCCCGAGGCACTGGCGCGGGTTGAGCGGATCACCGGGGGCAAGGTGCGTGTTGTTCGCGGTGATGTGCGTGACCGGCCGGCGCTGGAGGCGGCCTTGCGCGAGAGCGGCGCGGGTGCGGTGATCCATTTCGCGGGGCTGAAGGCGGTTGGCGAGTCGGTGGCGCAGCCGTTGATGTATTACGACAATAATGTGGTCGGTGCGCTGCGCCTGCTTGAGGCGATGGCGGCGTGTGCGGTGAAGACGCTGGTTTTTAGTTCGTCGGCGACGGTTTATGGCGACCCGCAGTGTTTGCCGTTAACCGAGGATCATCCCTTGTCGGCGACCAATCCTTACGGGCGCAGCAAGTTGATGATCGAGGAGATTCTGCGTGATGTGCAGCGCAGTGATCCGTCGTGGCGGTTTGCCCTGTTGCGCTATTTCAATCCGGTGGGTGCGCATGAAAGCGGCCTGATTGGCGAAGATCCGCAGGGCGTGCCGAATAATCTGATGCCTTTCGTGGCGCAGGTGGCGGTCGGGCAACGCGAGTTTCTGAATGTGTGGGGCGATGATTATTCGACGCCCGATGGCACCGGGGTGCGTGACTATATTCATGTCGTCGATCTGGCCATCGGTCACCTCAAGGCGCTGGCGCGCCTGCAGAACAATGCCGAATGCCTGACGGTGAATCTCGGTACCGGCACGGGTTACAGCGTCCTGGATATGGTGCAGGCGTTCGAGCAGGCGAGTGGGCGACCGGTGCCGTACCGTATCGGGCCGCGCCGGCCGGGTGATGTTGCCGCGTGCTATGCCGATCCGAAACGGGCGCTGGATTTGTTGGGCTGGCGCGCGGAGCGCGGCCTGGAGGCGATGTGCGCCGATGGCTGGCGCTGGCAGTGCGCGAACCCGTCGGGTTATGCGGCCTGAGTAAACTTTGATGTCTATTTTCTGGAATAAATGATGCAGCCATTGATCCCTGTTGTGCTCTCCGGCGGCTCCGGTACGCGTTTGTGGCCGTTGTCGCGGGAAAAATATCCGAAACAGTTGTTGCCCTTAATCGGGGAGGATTCGCTGCTGCAGGCGACATTGCGCCGTGTCGACGGGATCGCCGGGGTGGTGCTTGCGGCGCCGATGGTGGTGTGCAATGAGGAGTACCGCTTTGTAATTGCCGAGCAGTTGCGGTTGATGGGCAAGCAGGGCGCGATTCTGCTTGAGCCGGTTGGCCGCAATACGGCGCCGGCCCTGACGCTGGCGGCACTGGCGGCGATGCGTGACGGTGATGATCCGATCCTGCTGGTGATGCCGGCCGATCATGTGATCCTCGATACGCCGGCGTTTCAGGCGGTGGTTTGCCAGGGCGCTGCGCTGGCTGACGAGGGTGCGGTGGTGACTTTCGGCATCACGCCGGATTCGCCGGAAACCGGCTATGGCTACATCCAGTCGGGCGCGATTTTCAATGAACACGGCGCCCGTGCCATTGCGCGTTTTGTCGAAAAGCCAGATCTGGCGAAGGCGCAGGCCTATCTCGATGAAGGTTCTTATCTCTGGAACAGCGGCCTGTTCATGATGCGTGCATCGGTCTGGCTGTCGGCGATCGATGCCTGTCGTGAGGATATCCTGACCGCGTGCCGTGCTGCCTGGGCGCAGGGTTCGGCCGATGGCGAATTCCTGCGGGTCGGCAAGGAGGCTTTTGCGCAATGTCCCAGCGATTCGATCGACTACGCCGTAATGGAGCGCATCGCCGCCGGCGAAGGCGCGCTGCCGTCCGGCGTGGTGATTCCGTTGTCGGCCGGCTGGTCAGACGTCGGCGCATGGGACGCCCTGTGGAAGGTGCTGCCCAAGGATGCGCAGGGTAACGTCGCGCAGGGCGATGTGTTTCTGCACGACTGCCGGAATACCCTGGCGATGTCCGAAGGCCGGCTGGTCGCCTGCATCGGCGTGGAGGATATGGTGATCGTTGAAACGCCCGATGCGATTCTGGTGGCGCACAAGGACAGGACGCAGGATGTCAAAAAGGTCGTCGATGCCCTCAAGCGCGACGGCCGGCCCGAGGGCCAGTTGCACCGCAAGGTCTTCCGCCCGTGGGGCTCGTACGACGGCGTCGACGCTGGCGAGCGTTTTCAGGTCAAACGCATCGTCGTCAAGCCGGGCGCCACGCTGTCGCTGCAGATGCACCATCACCGCGCCGAACACTGGATTGTCGTGCGTGGCACCGCCAAGGTGACGCGCGGCGATTCGACCTTTCTGGTGTCCGAAAATGAATCGACGTTCATCCCGCTGGGAACCAGGCACCGCCTGGAAAACCCCGGTTGCGTCCCGCTCGAAATGATCGAAGTGCAGTCAGGTTCGTATCTGGGCGAGGACGACATCGTGCGGTTTGAGGATGTTTACGGGCGATAGTGCGTAAACCATTTAAATCATGGTGTTGCAGGCCGCTATGCCTTTAGTAATAGCCCGAAAGAACGAAGCTGGAAAAACCTGCTGCAAAGCAGGTTTTTTTTCGACATCAACTTTCTTCTCGGAGATTGCGCAGCGCGCCTGTTTTTCGTGCGCTACGCCTTATGGCGTAGCCTGAAAGAGCTAAACCTTTTGGGTCGGATTAGTCCGATCGGGCCATTGCGAATAATCGGTGATGTAGCCAGACTGGTTGGGTGGATAAATTTTTTTAACAGCGGTTATTTCTTCCGGAATTTCTGATCTTTCCACGCAACCCGAATGGAGGGCCCCCATGAAAATCAAGCAACTCGTACTGGCAGCATCCCTGGCTGCTGCGTCCCTGGGCGCACAGGCAACCGTCAACGTCGGTGGCATCAATTTTGCAAACGATGCTTTCGCTGATTCACTGATTTACTCAATCGGTAGCTATTCGACGTCCGGCGGCAGTCTGGCCAGCGTTCTGACCGACAACAATCCGGGCACGTACGCATTTTCGTTTACGCCTGGTGCTGGTGTGATGCTCGGTTTTACGAACAACGTGTTCAACGGCGCTGGCGCCGACCTGGCAATCTTCGAGCTGGGTGTTCCTGACACCGTCAAGGTTTCCCTCGGTTTCCAGACCCTGTCCTTTCAGACAGTAAGCACCGGCTACAACGCGGGTGGTTTTGCCTTGAACGTGGCACTGATCGACTTTTCAGCATTTGGCATCGCAAGCGGTGCGAATTTGCAATATCAGACAATCGGTCTCGATGTCGCTGCCAATGGTGGCACTGTGCCGTCCTTGTCGCTGGTTGGTGCATTGCACACGGCACCGGTTCCTGAACCCGAGTCCTACGCCATGCTGCTCGCCGGTCTTGGCCTGATGGGCACCATTGCACGTCGTCGCAAGACCAAGTAATCAGAGTTTTTGAACGACGCCGTATTGAAAAGGCCTGCTTTCCAGCAGGCCTTTTTTTCGCCATTTTTTAATCTGCGAAATATGAAAAAACCGCTCTGATCCCCGGACAGGGGATTCAGCACAGCGTCGATAGCGCGACTGAATCGAGGCGGCGGCGGGTAGCGGAGATTGCCGCCGTTGGTTAAGCTACTTCGGCCTGCAAGCTGACGCGATTAGCGGTTGCCCGGACTTCCTTCATGCGTCCGTGGCCAGGTAGTACTTTGTCGGCAATCGTTACCAGTCCAGCGCGTTCCAGTTCACCGATATCGCGCTTTACCGCACTGCGGTCTCGATGCAGACGTTCCGAAATCTGGGTAATTGAACCAGGCATCTCTTTCACCGCACGGAACAGCGCCAGGCGAGCCGTCGTGATCAGCTTCATCAGGTCAGCAGGGTCTTCGAAGCTGACAATGCGTTCGTCGGGCAACGGTTTGCCACCATCCGCCGCCTTGGCCAACTGGCGGCCACGTTTGAAGAACGCTTCTTCCGTTCCTGTTTTGATGGTGAGCTTGGTCATTTTCTGTCCTTCAGGGCAGTCCAGTCTTGTTCAAAGCGCGCTTCAATATCTTCGAAACTGATAAATTCGATAGCTTGCACGACACTGAAATAGTGGCGATGGTGACCATCGTGAGCGTTGTCGTAACCAAGCACACGCCCATTGTCAGCTGGGTGGATGTTGTGATTGATGTAGGCCAAGTTGTAACGGGTGACTTTTCTTGTGGTTTCATCAACCCAGATTTCTCTGCGCAGTTTTCCGTTTCCGCGTTTGTCGGAAATCTTGTGGGATTCGTCGACAATCTTCAAGTCAGCCATGACTTATAATATCACGGCTGGTGTATCGTGGGCGCCGACTCAAAGAGAGCCGAGTCCCGACAAAAAATAAGCGAGGCATTGATTGAACCTGAAAACCGCATTCAACACAGAGATCACTTGAAACGACGACTCGCCCAGCAGGTGAGTTAAAGCTTCACCTCTGGGCCTCTGTGTTGAAAGCGCTTGTAACTAAGTTTTCTAGGTTGAAACCGTTTTGATGCCCGTACCAGACCCTTAGCGTAACGTCGATTGGGCTATCGAATCAAGGCGTGTGCCGGGCAGGTAGTTGCGGCTCACCGGTTTGGCAGCGGCTTTTTGTACCAGCAGGCTGCTGCCCGCCTGGTACTTGCTGATCACAGCGGGGACGTAGTTGCGGGTTTCGCTGTAGGGCGGGATGGTGTTGTTGTAGCGCTTTACTGCGCCTTCACCGGCGTTGTAGGCCGCCAGGACAAGCTCGATGCGGTTGTCAAATCGTTGCATTAGTCCGCGCAGGTGTTGCGTTCCGGCACGCAGGTTGTCGTCGACCCGGGCCGGGTTGCTAACGCCGTAGCGCAAGGCCGTTTCCGGCAAGACCTGCATCAGTCCGACGGCGCCCTTGGGCGATACGGCGGCTGGCTGGTAGGCGGATTCGACGGCAACGACTGCATGCACGAGCGCCGGGTCGAGGCCGGCTTCACGTGCCGCGGTGTCAATCTGGCGGGCATAGGGTTTGTCGGATAGTTTTGCTGCGCCGCTGGGCTCGATCCGGTAGCGCGGATCAAGCTGGTAGGGTGCTACGGTGGTGCGGAGCGGGGCCTCGGGGAAGCTGCTGCTCAGCAGGCGGTAGGGCGATGGCTCGGGCGACGCGCGGTGTTCACCGGCCTGCAGTGCCGGCATTGCAGCCAGCAGGAGCGCGGCCAGTGCGCTGCGGGAGGCAGTGGCTTTAAGGCGGGGCAAGCAGTTCATCGCTCGGGTCCACGGAAAAGAAAAAGGAGCTCATGGCAGGGCTCCTTTTTGCGATCCACGTTTTTAGTTAGCGGACTTGCGCCGACGGGCGATGGTGCCCATCAGGCCCAGGCCGGCGAGCAGCATGGCGTAGGATTCGGGTTCGGGAACGGCTTGCATGACCGAGACGTTGTCAATGAAACCGCCCAGTGTGTCGGTAGTGCCGCCAGCAGCAAAGCTCAGTTGGGTCAGTGCAGACGTTGCGGTGAAGTTGAACGTCACCTGCTCCCACGTTTTCTGGAGATTGCTCACCGTGCTGATGTTGCCTGTGCTGCTGCCGAAGCTGTAGTTGATCTGGTTGCTGGCAGCGCTAACGTTGGGGCGTGGCATATACCAGAAGCTGATGTCGTATTTGCCGCCCACCGTGGTGGCGATGTTCTGGAACATGACGCTATTGGTGTTGATGCCCAAGGTCGTCAAGCCGCCATTTCCGGCGTGGCTGTCGAGTTCGACGTACTTGGAACCATGCTGGGCCAGGACGGGAGCGCCGCCCGGGTATTTCACTGTGCCGTTGGTTTGAACCTCAATGCCGGCACCACTGGCCAGCGTCCAGTCGGGAAGGGTGTTGCCGGAGACGTTGGTATAGACGTGCCAGCCACTGGTGACGCTGGCTTGCTCAAAACTACCGTCCAGGACCAGATTTGTCGCGGCTTGGGCATTGAGTGCCGAGAGGGCCAACAGGGTGGAAATTGCGATTTTGGTGAGTTTCATGGTGAGTCCTTCGGTAGCCCGATGTTGAATAAATGCTTGTAACGATTATCGGTGAAGGGGGTCGGGCCAACAATGAGCCGAAGGTACTAACGGAGGCTGTTTTTGCTCATTTGGCTTAGCCTGTTTGGACTAATCGGCTGGGCGGGCCGCTCACCAGCGCGGCCGAAGATAGCCGTTCGATGTTTCAGGAACATTAAAATGCAGAAGATTGCTGCCACGCCGGATGCGCAGTTTTTGCGCCATCAGCTTGAACGGCCCGATGCTCGACGCCGATTGTTCAAAACCCAGCCAGCCGTCATGCGTCGAAAAAATCCGCAGTTCATACTGGCCGGGCTGGGTTTCCTTTAAGTCCGGGGCGAACGGTCGGGCCAGCGGCTCGCCGATAAAAACCCCTTCGCCTGGCCAGGCAACGCTTTTCCAGTAGGCTTCGATGGCGCTGGCACCTGTCGCGTAGTGGAACATGGCAATCGCCGGCAGCGGGAACTTCTGCGGGTGATTGCAGGGTTCGACAACGGTGCCGTAGCTGGCGGTGGCGCCGGCTTCGAGCCAGCGCAGGCTGCTCATCTGGTTGGCGTTCGCCTCGGTGAGCTGGCCGCCGAATGAGGTCAGATGGTCGGCCAGCGCACCGGGCAGAAAGCCCAGTGTGTCGAGCTGCGGCACGCGCGCGAGGCCGGTGAAGTAGAAAAGCACGTCCTGACGATGCTCGATGGCTTCGGTTTCGAGGATGCTGATCGGGAAAACGCCGGCCAGTTCCTTGGCCGTCTTTTCGAAATAAGCCGCGCGTACGCTCCGTGCCTTGTCCGGCGTGCTGAGCAGGTAGGCTTGCCCGGCCGGGAAGCTGCGGTCAGCGGCGATGCCGCGATCAATCAGGGCCTTGACCGGCTCGAAGCCGGTGCCGGCCAGCATCATTGCCGGCCGCAGTTTGTGCTCGTTGCCCGGGTAGTGGCTGGCTGAGTTGAAATACGGGCTGGGTGCCGTCGGGCCGCATTTTGCGGAGCAGTAGCGTTCGTCGAAACCGAATGCCAGCGCGGAGGTCAGCGACATGCAGGCGACCCGGTAAGGGGTGCTCCAGGCCACTGCGTAGGCCTGCACGTGGGCGGGCGTGGCACGGTCGACCATGGCCTTGAGTTGTACAAATTCCTCTTTGTCGAGGGTGCTGCGTCCGGACGGGAAATTCAGGTGGATGACGTTTGATTCCGGGATCTGGCGGGCCTTCTGGTAGTACGCGCCGATCTGTCGCGACAGGGGATCGGCGTCATTGACGAGGATGGCGAGTTCGTCAGGCGTTAGCCCGCTGCGCGGCAACAGCACCTGCGCCCGGGCCTGGGCGAATGAAACGGACAGCAGCAGGCCAGCCAGCAGGGCCATGGCTTGCCTGACCAGTCGCCTGCAGGGGGTTTCGGGAGATTGAATGCCGGACTTCATCATCGCGCATAATAGCGGCTCTTTCTGACAATCATCCGCATGGCCGATTTTCTTTCTCTCCACGAACAGCTGCGCCGGCGCACCCCGCGCATTCCCCTGACGGTGCTGCTGATCGGCCTCAATCTGCTGGTTTTCTTTGCCATGCTGGTGATGGGGGCCGGCCTGTGGCATTCGTCAAACGAGATCCAGCTGGCCTGGGGGGCAAATTTCGGCCCGGCGACACAGGATGGCCAATGGTGGCGGCTGGGTAGCGCGCTGTTTCTGCATTTCGGCGCCCTTCATCTGCTGATGAACATGTGGGCGCTGTGGGATGGTGGCCAGCTGGTCGAGCGGATGTACGGTTCCGCGCGCTGTGCGGTGATCTACTTTGTCAGCGGGCTGACCGGCAATCTGCTCTCACTCATCGTGCAGCATGGTCAGGCGGTTTCCGGCGGGGCTTCGGGGGCTATTTTCGGGCTGTATGGCGCGCTGCTGGTTTTTCTTTGGCGCGAGCGGCAGGCGCTCCACCCGCGCGAGTTCCGCTGGCTGTTCTGGGGCGCCAGCGGCTTCTCAGCGGTGAGCATTGCTTTCGGTTTCCTGATCCCCGGAATCGATAATGCAGCCCATATTGGCGGATTTCTGACCGGTATGCTGAGCGGCGTCGTGCTGCTGCGATCACTTGATGCGCCCCGGAATTCTCTAAAACGTGAGCGCTTGCTTGCAGCTAGTGCGCTGATTCTTGTTGTTGTTGCGTTGATCAGCCGGATTCCCGAGCCGGCTTACCGGTGGCGTGAGGAGGTGCAGGCACGCCGGGAGATCGGACAGTTCCTGCACGACGATGCCTTGATCGACCGCGCGTGGCAAAAGATCATCGAAGACAGCAAGCGCGGCGGCACTTCCTTCGATGCGCTGGCGGGTCGTATCGATGCAGCGATTGGTGACCGCTACGCCGAGAGTTTTGAGCAGCTTTCTGAACTCCCGTTTAATCCGGCACTGCCGTCAAGTGCCCGACTGGAGGCGCTGCGCAGTTACGCA
The DNA here is from genome assembly GCA_044359525.1 of Rhodocyclaceae bacterium. GTDB lineage: Bacteria > Pseudomonadota > Gammaproteobacteria > Burkholderiales > Rhodocyclaceae > CAJBIL01. The sequence goes on from JBIKLY010000059.1 coordinate 8,532, forward strand.
GAGCAGCGCCGTGATGCCTCACGCTCCCTGGCGGAGGGCTTGCGCGCCCATGATCCGGTGCAGATTCGCAATGCCCTTGAGCAGGCCAGGCGCTCGCGGCAAGGCGGGCAACCCGCCACCGCAACGCCTGCAAAACCTGAACCGGCGGCCGGCAGGGCGCCATGATGAGAAGCATTCGCCCGGACACTCAGTCAAAGTAAGTGCGTGCGGCTTCGAAGCGCTGTGCGTAATAGCGGCTGCCCATCGCGTCAATGCGCACTTTGCCGTTGCTTGATGGCGCGTGGACAAAGCGGTCATCGCCGATGTACACACCGACGTGCGAAAAAGCCGCGTTGCGGGTGTTGAAGAAGACGAGGTCGCCCGGGCGCAGCTTGCTGCGTTCGACGGGGCGGCCGCTACGCGCGATGTCGGCGGCGCTGCCGCTGACTTTGAGCTGGGCTGCCTTGCCGAAGATGTAGGCCACCATGCCGCTGCAATCGAGCCCCGCTTCCGGGTTTTTGCCGCCAAAGCGGTAGCCGGTGTCGATCAGGCCGAGGGCAAATAGTGCCACCTCGTGCCCTGCTTCGTTGATCGACGAAGACTGAAGGGCGCGTTCAACGAGCGGCGGGCTGCTGCAGCCGGCGAGCAGCAGGATAAGACTTGTGGCGAGGAGGGCAAACACATTTTTCATGGGCACCCGCGAAGTATAAACTGCAGTTTTTGTCTTTGCCGAGGTGAGCATGAATCTGAAGGATGCCGGCCTGCTTCGTCTGCAGTCTTTTGTTGACGGGCGATGGATCGACGCTGACTGCGCCCGGGTCTTTGATGTGCGCAACCCCGCGAACGGCGAGGCGCTCGGGCAGGTGGCAGATTGTGGCGCCGCCGAAACGCAGCGCGCAATCCTTGTCGCCGATGCTGCCTGGCCGGCCTGGCGGGCGAAAACCGGCAAGGAGCGTGCTGCGGTATTGCGCTGCTGGTACGAGCTGATTGTTGCCGCAGGCGATGATCTGGCGCAACTGATTACGGCCGAGTGCGGCAAACCGCTGGCCGAGGCGAAGGGTGAGGTGGCCTATGGCGCCGCATTTGTGGAATGGTTTGCCGAGGAGGGCAAGCGCGCCTACGGCGAGAGCATTCCGACGACCGCCGGTGACAAGCGCCTGCTGACGATCCGTCAGCCGGTCGGTGTTTGCGCGGCGATCACGCCATGGAATTTCCCGCTCGCCATGATCACGCGCAAGGTGGCACCGGCGCTGGCTGCCGGCTGTACGGCAATCGTCAAACCCGCCGAGCAGACGCCACTGACCGCGTTGGCATTGGCCGAATTGGCGAGCCGCGCAGGCATCCCCGCTGGCGTGTTCAACGTGCTGACCGGCAGTGCAACATCGGCCATCGCCATTGGTGGCGCGCTGACCGCCAGCCCCGTCGTGCGCAAGCTGTCCTTCACCGGTTCGACCGAGGTGGGTCGTTTGTTGATGGCGCAATGCGCGCCGACGATCAAGAAACTGTCGCTGGAGCTCGGCGGCAATGCGCCGTTCATTGTCTTTGACGATGCCGATGTCGACGCGGCGGTCGAGGGGGCGCTGATTGCCAAGTATCGCAACACCGGGCAGACCTGCGTTTGTGCCAATCGCTTCCTGGTTCAGGAGGGGGTCTATGCGCAGTTCGCCGAAAAACTTGCGGCGCGCGTTGCACAGCTCAGTGTTGGTAATGGTGTGGACGACGGGGTCATGCAGGGGCCGCTGATTGAGGCCAGTGCGGTCGACAAGGTCGAGGCGCATGTGGCTGACGCTGTGGCGCATGGCGCGCGCATACTTACCGGCGGCAAGCGCCATGTGCTTGGCGGTAGTTTCTTCGAGCCAACCGTGCTGGCTGACGTGAGCACCGCGATGCGTGTGGCGCGCGAAGAAACCTTCGGGCCGGTCGCGCCGCTATTCCGTTTTGCCGACGAAAAAGAAGCCATCGACATGGCCAATGCCACCGAATACGGCCTGGCCGCGTATTTCTATTCGCGCGATGTGGCGCGCTGCTTTCGCGTTGGTGAAGCGCTTGAGTACGGCATGGTTGGCGTCAACACCGGCTTGATTTCCAACGAGGTAGCGCCCTTTGGTGGCATCAAGCAATCCGGCATCGGCCGCGAAGGATCGAAGCATGGGCTCGATGAATATCTGGAGATCAAGTACCTGTGTTTCAGTATTGCCTGAGCGGGCGTTGAAAAAGCAAAAAACCTACCGCAGAGGCGCAGAGATTTCGCGGAGAAAAGCTTAAAAACTCAAGTTGGTTTCTCTGCGTTTACTCTGCGTCTCTGCGCCTCTGCGGTGGGGGTTAAAGTATTTGACGATTTCCGCATCCGTCAACCCGGCAGGCCGGCTCAGAACTTGATCAGATCGAACTTCGTCAGTGTGACGTTGCGTGAAACGACGGGTGCGTTGGCCAGGTGCCAGGCGGTGTATTGCTCGCTGTAGGGGCTGTCCGACATGCCATCGACCGGGACGACGACTTTCATGCCGCGCAAGGACGCGCCACTCGCGGTGTAGAGCACCGCCCCCTGCGCAGCGGTTCCGATGGCGATCACCGTTTGTGTGCCCCGGTCCTTGAGTAGTTTTTCGAGATCGGTATTCATGAACTTGTCCACGCCGGTTGATACCACCGGCTCGCTATCCAGCGGCGCAAGCTCGGGCAGTGTGTCGGCGCGCTTTCCCGTGGCGCCGGTGGCGAACGCGATCATCATGCCTTTGGCACGGGCTTCTTCGAGCAGTTTTTTAACCGCCGGTACCGAAGCCATGCAGCGTGGCCGTTGTGTGCAATTGGGTGTGACAAAATCAAGCATCAGCAGCGCCGTTGTTTTCGGGTCGATGGTGACCGCTTTGAGTTCGGGGGCGGGCGGCGCCTTGACGGCGGCCCAGTCGTCAATGATCGTCTGCGCAAAGGCGCCTGAAGCGAAAATGGACAGCCCTGCGGTGAGGCCGAGTGCGAGACGGCGATGGTTTTTCATGCTTTTCTCCTGTCTGCTGACTTGGGAAATTGGGATGCACATTTGTGTATCATTCGTTTGCGTCAAAAATTTTGCCACAAGCTTCCGACACGGAGATGCCCTATGAATTCCCTTGGTGGTTACAACATCGAAGATCTGCAGGTTGGTATGAGTGCCAGCGTTGCCAAAACGGTTACTGAAGCTGATATCGCCATGTTTGCCGGCGTCACGATGGATGTCAATCCGGTGCACCTCAACGAGGAGTGGGCCAAGACGACACAATTCGGTGGTCGCATCGCGCACGGCATGCTCTCGGCCGGCTTCATTTCGGCCGTTCTGGCCAACAAACTACCCGGGCCGGGCACGGTCTATATGGGCCAGACGATCAAGTTCCGGGCGCCCGTGCGCATCGGCGATACCGTGACGGCAACCGTCACGGTGAAGGAAGTGCTGGTCGACAAGCGGCGCTGCATTCTCGATGCCGTGTGTTCGGTCAAAGGCAAGGACATCATCACCGGTGAATCGGTGATGTATTGCACGACGGAAAAGGCTTGAGCGATTGCGAAAAGGTCAAAAACCTACCGCAGAGGCGCGGAGGCGCAGAGGTTTCGCAGAGAACACCTTCGAAACAAATGCTTTTCTCTGCGTTTTCTCTGCGCCTCCGCGCCTCCGCGGTAGGGGTAAAGCTTTTTACATCAGCACAATGTCGTACTGTTCCTGCGAATAGCTCGGCTCGGCCTGCAGTGAAATCGGTTTGCCGACAAAGTCCGAGAGCATCGCCAATCCCTGTGATTCTTCGTCAAGGAATAGATCGACTACTGCCAGGCTACCAAGCACGCGGTATTCGCGGGCATCGAACTGGCGTGCTTCGCGCAACAACTCGCGCAGGATTTCGTAGCACACGGTACGCGCCGTTTTGACTTCGCCACGCCCCTGGCAGGTCGGGCATTCTTCGCACAGCACGTGCGCCAGCGATTCGCGTGTTCGTTTGCGCGTCATCTCGACCAGCCCGAGCGCGGTGAAACCATTGACCGTCAGCCGCGTGTGGTCACGCATCAGCGCCTTGTTGAATTCGTTGAGCACGGCACTCTTGTGCTCCTCGTTTTCCATGTCGATGAAGTCGGTAATGATGATGCCGCCGAGGTTGCGCAGACGCAGCTGGCGGGCGATTGTTTGTGCCGCTTCGAGATTGGTCTTGAAAATGGTGTCGTCGAAGTTGCGCACGCCGACGAAGCCGCCGGTGTTGACGTCGATCGTCGTCATCGCCTCGGTCTGGTCGATGATCAGGTAGCCGCCCGATTTCAGATCGACACGGCGCGCCAGCGCTTTCTGGATTTCATCCTCGACACCATGCAGGTCGAACAGCGGGCGCTCGCCGGTGTAGTGAAAAAGCAGCGGTGCGACGGTCGGCGTGTATTCGGCTGCAAAGCTCGTGAGTTTCTGGAAATTTTCCCGCGAGTCGATGACGATGCGTGCCGTTTCCGGGTTAACAAAATCGCGCAGTACGCGCTGCGACAGCGACAGCTCCTGATAAAGCAGCGACGGGGGGGCAGCGGTTTTTGACTGCGCCTGCAGGTCGCGCCAGATCTTGCGCAGATAGGCGATATCGTTGGCCAACTCCGCTTCGCTAGCGGTCTCGGCCATGGTGCGCACGATGAAACCGCCGGGCTCGTCGGCCGGTACCAGCCGGGTGATTTTTTCGCGCAGTGCCTCGCGTTCGGACTCCTTGCCGATGCGCTGCGAAATGCCGATGTGTTTCTCCTGCGGCAGATAGACGAGCATGCGGCCGGCTACCGAAATCTGCGTCGACAGCCGCGCACCCTTGGTGCCCATGGGGTCCTTGACCACCTGCACGACGATGCTCTGCCCTTCGAACAGCATGCGCTCGATTGGCCGGATCGGTTCGCCCGGCTGGCGCGGCTCCCAGATGTCGGCAACGTGCAGGAAGGCGGTACGGTCGAGTCCGACGTCGATGAAGGCCGATTGCATGCCAGGCAAAATGCGGACAATCCGGCCGACATAGACATTGCCGACCAAGCCACGGCTTGAACTGCGCTCGATATGCAGTTCCTGTGCGACGCCCTGATGCATGACGGCGACACGGGTTTCCTGCGGGGTGAAGTTGATCAGGATTTCTTCGGGCATGGGGAGAGGAGAAAGGGCGTAAAATTTCGGGTTCCGCGCATTCTACCCTTTTCCTCAAGACCCCCATCGATGCCCATCACTCCGCTACTGCGCACCCCTGAGTTGCTCGCTCCCGCCGGCTCGCTGACCATGATGCGTACCGCTTTTGCCTTTGGCGCCGACGCCGTCTATGCCGGCCAGCCGCGCTACAGCCTGCGTGTGCGCAACAACGATTTTGGCAATATCGAGATGCTCGGTGGCGCGATCAGCGAGGCGCACGCCGGCGGCAAGCATTTTTATGTGGTCAGCAACATCCTGCCGCACAACCCGAAGATTCGTACCTATCTTGCCGACATGGCGCCAGTCATCGCGCTCAAGCCCGACGCGCTGATCATGGCCGACCCTGGTCTGATCATGATGGTGCGTGAGGCCTGGCCGGAAATGCCGGTGCATCTGTCGGTGCAGGCCAACACGGTTAATTTTGCCGCCGTGCGTTTCTGGCAGAAGCTCGGCGTTTCGCGCATCATTTTGTCGCGCGAACTGTCGCTCGACGAAGTGGCGGAAATCCGTCAGGAATGCCCCGATATCGAGCTGGAGGTTTTCGTGCACGGCGCCTTGTGCATCGCCTATTCGGGGCGCTGCCTGCTCTCAGGCTACTTCAACCACCGTGATCCGAATCAGGGCTCGTGCACCAACTCCTGCCGCTGGGATTACAAAATGAAAGCCGGCGAGGAAGACGCCGGCGGCGACGTGCACGCCTGTGCTTCGGCCACCCCGGCATCCGGCCCCGAAGCTAAAGTCTGGCTACTCGAAGAGAAGGAGCGCCCCGGCGAACTGATGCCGATCGAGGAAGACGAGCACGGCACCTACATCATGAATTCGAAGGATCTGCGCGCCATCGAGCACGTGCAGCGCCTGACCGAGATCGGTATCGATTCGCTGAAAATCGAAGGTCGTACCAAGTCGCCGTATTACGTAGCGCGCACGGCGCAGGTCTATCGCCGCGCCATTGCCGATGCCGTCGCCGGCCGGCCGTTCGATCCGACACTACTTGGCGAACTCGAAGGGCTGGCCAATCGTGGCTACACCGACGGCTTCTATCAGCGCCATCATGAACACGAAATGCAGAACTATCTGCGCGGACATTCGGAATCCGGGCGCAGCCTTTACGTTGGTGATGTCGTCAGTTGGGATGCGGCGCGCGGGTTGGTCGAAGTCGATGTGAAGAACCGCTTTTCAGTCGGCGATCGGATCGAGGTGATTCACCCGTCGGGTAACTTTGAAGTGGCACTCGAGCGCATGGAAAATTCGGATGGCGCAGCAGTCAGCGTCGCGCCGGGCAGCGGCCACCGCGTCTGGATCGCACTCAATAACACGCTTGCTGTTGAACTGGAGGGGGCGATGCTGGCACGCTTTGTCTGAGGTGAGGGCACGCTAGTCCGAACGGGCTATTGCGGCATGTGGCAAGCAAGGACACACTGCTGCTTCATTTGCCTTTTTAGCGTAGTTGCTGCGCCAAATTCATCGATACACTGGAGACTCCATGAAGATTGTAAAGACCCTGCTGGCAGCGGCTATTTCGCTCACCGCATTTGGTGCTCAGGCTAACGAGCTGGTGACCAACGGCAGCTTTGAAAGCATCACGGGTAGCAACCCGGTCGGCAGCTACCGCAAAGTAAGTGCCGGTGCGACGGATATTTTTGGCTGGACGGTTGGTGGGACGTCGGTGGATATTATTAACAATGCCTATGGCGCCATCAGCGGCAACAGTATTGACATGCTTGGCACACCTGGCCCGGGTTCGCTCTCGCAAACGCTGTCGACGGTTGTTGGTCAGACCTACGTGCTGAGTTTTGATGTGTCTTACAACGGTGGAACCTACAAGGATATCGGTGTTTCTCTTGCCGGCGGTGCGCAGACATTCTTTACCGGTGGCAGCCCGTTCAATCACTACACCCTGCAATATACGGCGACATCCGCATCGACGCAGCTGGCTTTCTTCAGCACGGGTGGCGGCAATTACAGCGGTGCAGTTCTCGACAATGTCTCGGTAGCAGCAGTGCCGGAACCCGAGACCTACGCCATGCTGCTGGCTGGACTTGGCTTGATGGGTGGTATCGCACGTCGTCGCAGGAACAAGCAAGCCTGATTGGCGCTGCCATTCCGGAATACCGACGGGGGCCGAGGCTCCCGTTTTTTATGTCTGAGCTGATTTTTTGCAGCGGGTAAATCGGAGCGTTTCCTCTCCCTTTTTCCGAAAACCGGATTATTGCCGGGTTTGTATCTGTCGCAGTCAGGATTCAAGTGGCGGCTTGATTGTGTACCAATATGCTTACAATCCCAATCGTGGAAATCTGCCCAAGGCATGACGCTTGCTGAAGTGGTTCGGCAAACTATCCGGCAGGAAATGCATTCCGGCTGAGCACAGGAAGGAACGCGTCTATTGGCGGGCGTCGCGGGAAAGCGTGTTGATTGAAATGTACAATCGGTGTCCCCTATTGGTCCCGCAGGCGAGCGATGCTGGCGTGCTTCGTTTGAGACGCTGATTGTGGCGCACCTCTTCGTCGATATTTCATCGCATGGTTTCGGCCATCTGGCGCAGGTGGCGCCGGTGCTCAATGCCCTTGCAAGGCGCCTGCCGGTGCTGCGCCTGACCATACGCAGCGGCTTGAGTGTCGGGCATCTGCAGACACGGCTGACTCCGGATTTCACGCATATCGCAGCCGCCAGTGATTTCGGCTATTTGATGCACGATGCGATCCGCATCGATCTGCCGGCGACAGCAGTGGCCTATCGTCAGCTGCATGCCGACTGGGCGGCGCGGGTGACCGACGAAGCCGGTTTTTTGACTTCGCTACAGCCTGATCTCGTGTTGAGTGATGTGGCTTATTTGCCGCTCGCCGGCGCCGCACAGGCCGGTATTCCATCGTTGGCAATGAGTTCGCTCAACTGGGCGGATCTGTTCAGGCATTATTTTTCAGACGAATCGTGGGCGGGGGCGATTCACCGCGAGATGCTGGCCGCCTACAACAGCGCCGAATATTTTTTACGCCTCACCCCGGGTATGCCGATGACAGACCTGCAGCGCGTTCAACCGCTCGGTCCGGTCGCTGTTGGCGGCAAGGATTGTCGTTCCGTTTTACGCAAACAGGTAGGCTGCGCATCGCATGAGCGGCTGGTGCTGATTGCTTTTGGCGGCTTCGGCAAGCGCCTGCCGATTGAAAGCTGGCCGCAGCTTGAAGGCATCCGCTGGCTGGTTCATGAAAGTTGGCAATCAGCGCACGTCGGCGCAACGGCCTTCGAGCCGCTCGGTCGGCCGTTTGTCGATCTGTTGCGCTCGGTTGATGCGGTCGTCACCAAGCCGGGCTACGGCCTCTTTGCCGAAGCCGCCTGTAACGGCACGCCGGTGCTTTATGTGCGGCGTGAAGACTGGCCGGAAGAGGATTGCCTGATCGACTGGCTGGCTCGGAATGGACGTTGCCGCGAGATCGGCGATGCAGATCTGCTGGCCGGTCGGCTGGCAATGCCACTTGACGAACTGTGGCGACAGCCGGTGCCGGCGATGCCCGAACCAACGGGTGCTGACGAGGCTGCGGCGCAGATACTTTCCCGGCTTACAGCGGGTAGTCAAAACGCTTGAGGAGTTGTGCCGTTTCAAACAGCGGCAATCCCATCACCCCGGTATAGCTGCCGGCCAGATGCTCAACGAACATCCCGGCGCGGCCCTGAATGCCATAGGCGCCGGCCTTGTCCATCGGTTCGCCGCTGGCGACGTAGTTGCGGATTTCGGCGTCGTCGAGTGTGCGAAAGCGGACTTCGCTGATCGACAGCGCCGATTCGATGCGCCCGTCGAAGCTGACGGCCACCGCAGTCAATACGCGATGCGTCTGACCTGAGAGTTGGCGAAGTATCCGTTTGGCATCGTTTTCGTCAAATGGTTTGCCGATCACCTTGCCCTCGAATTCAAGCGTCGTGTCGGCCGCGAGAACCGGCTGCGCCAGCAGTTTCCGCCAGTCAACAATGCGCCAGCCGTGTTCGGCTTTCGCACGCGCGACACGCTCGACGTAGACAACCGGATCTTCACCGGCATGCGGCGTTTCGTCGAGCGCCTTGTCGTCGCGTGGCGGGTTGCGAAATACGATGGTGTCAAAGGCTATGCCGACTTGCGTCAGCAGTTCACGTCGTCGCGGGCTGCGCGAAGCGAGGTGCAGGCGTGGATTTTGTGGATTGATCAACATGATCTGGATTACCCCTCGCGGTGGTAAGGATGATTCTTTAGGACGCTGACCGCGCGATAAAGTTGCTCGCACAGAATCAGCCGGGCCATGGCGTGCGGCAGGGTCAGGCTGGACAGGCGGATGCGGTCGCTGGCACCTTGCTTCAACTCCTCGTCGATGCCATCGGCGCCACCGATGATGAAGGCCGTATCGCCGCCCTCGCGCATCCAGTCTTCAAGGCGCTGGGCAAGTTTCAGGGTGGTTAGGTCATCGCCGCGTTCGTCGAGGATGACGATCCGCTGATAGGTGGGCAGGGCGGCCTGCAGACGGGATTTTTCGGCTGCGAGGAGTTGTTCTCGGGTCTTCGATCCGCGCGGCTCGGGCTTGATTTCAATGACGCTGAGCGGCAGTTCGCGCGGCATGCGCTTGATGTACTCGCCACAGCCTTTGGCAACCCAGTCGGGGAGCTTGTGGCCGACGGCGAGGATGCCGAGTTTCATTCCTTGGCGACGGCCTTGCGCGCACGAGCCGGGCCTTTGCCGCTCCACAATTCTTCGAGGTTGTAGTAGGCGCGAATCGTCGGCTGCATGACGTGCACGACGATGTCGCCAAGATCGACGAGAACCCATTCACCGTTGTCTTCGCCCTCTGATGAAATGACTTCGCCACCGGCTTCACGCACTTTGTCCTGCACGTTGCGGGCAAGCGATTTGACCTGCCGGTTCGAGTCGCCACAGGCGATGATTACGCGGTCGAACAGCGGTGTCAGCTTGCTGGTGTTGAAGACCTCGATATCGTGGCCCTTGATGTCTTCGAGTGCGTCGACAACGATTTTTTGCAGTTTAGTAGTGTTCATCAGGTTTCGGCGAGTTTCAGCGTGGAGAGTAAAGAAAAGTGCTTTGAATATAAGCGATAACCGCGTCGGGCAGCAAATAGCGGGCGCTGCGGCCATCAGCCAGCAGTATCCGGATTCGGGTGGCCGAGATGTCCAGTTGGGTCATGGCAAAACTGACGATGCACCCGGCGGGCGCTTCGGCAAGGGCGGCTGGCGAGGCGCTGTGCCGCTGTTGGTAATGCTTGGCAAGCGCCGGTGGCAGTTTGTTGGTATCGATCGGGAAGCCCGGTCGGTGGGCGACGGCGATGTGCGCGAGTTTGAACAGATCTTCCCAGCGATGCCAGTCGGCGATGCCGGCAAAAGCATCGGCGCCGACGAGTAGCACCAGCGGCCGTTGCGCGCCGCATTGGCTGGCCAGACGCAGGCGTTCGAGGGTCGGTACGGTGTAGCTTGGTTTTTGCGCTTCGATTTCTGCCGGGTCAAGGGTAAAAACCGGGTTGCCGGCAATCGCCAGGCGAACCATTTCCAGTCGTTGCGCCGCTGCGGCTTGCGGTGCCTTGTTTGCCGACGCCCGATGCGCCGGTTGGCCGGCCGGAATCCAGCGCACACTGGCCAGCCCCAGCGCTTCGGCTGCTTCCTCTGCGAGTCGCAAGTGCCCCAGATGAACCGGGTCGAAGGTGCCGCCAAAAATCCCCAAAGGAGCCGCTGGCAACGTTACCGGTTCAGGCATTTTCATCAACAGCGACGAAGACGTCGCGGTAGCTCGCGTAGAAGCTGGCGAACAGGGTCGGTGCGAGAATGAGGAGCATCGGGACGGTAAAGAGCGTGGCGACCAGATTTACGCTTTCGGGGATCAATACCGCCAGCAGGCCCAGTACGGCACCCGGCAAGAGCGCACCAAATACGACGATGGCAACTGCGTAGGCAATGAAGGCACGCCAATTGCGCAGGCAGGCATAAAAGCTGAAAAACAGCGCCTTGCCGGCCGTAAAACCGTGCCAGGCAGCCAGTGCCGGGGCATACCAGTAGGACATCATGAGCGGCACGAGGAGTATTAATGCCAGGCGCGTTGCGGCGAGAAACGGCTCGCTGGTCAGCGCTTCCTCGCCTGGCCGCGTCCCCGCCAGCATCATCTGCATGAGCAGGCCGTCATCGAGCAGTGACGAAATGGCCAGAATGCCGACGGTGGCGCCAAGATAGAGCCCGCCGAGTATCAGCAAGGCTCTCAGGTTTTCGCGAAAACCGGAAAACAGCAGGAGCGGTCCGATCGGCCGGCCCTGATCAAGCTCGCGGCAGGCATTCATCAGGCTGACCGAAAAGGCCGGAATGCAAACCGTTGCGATGATCGCGCCGAGAAGTGGAATCAGATTCATCGTGGCCGCCAGCATCCAGTAACTGATCACCAGAAAGGTCAGTAACGGCGGATTTTTGCGAAAGATGGCAAATCCGGCGGCTAGCCAGAGCCAGCCACGGCGTGCGGGCAGCTTCAGCGCTTGCATGGCAGTGCAGACAACAGTTCAGGTAGCGACAAAGATATCCCGATACGAAGCGTAGACCGATCCGGAAAGCACCGGGCCGAGAACGAGGAAGCCGAGGCCGACAGGCAGTGCGGCGAAGAAGCAGAGGACCATGGTGATCAGCCCGTAGACCAGGAAAGGCACCATGTTTTTCAGGCAGGCGTTGAAACTCGCCTTGAGTGCCTGTACGGGCTGCATGTTGTTGAATACGACCAGTGCGGGTGCAAACCAGATGGCCATGAACAATGGTACGGAGAGCGCCAGCGCAAGCAGCATGGCTAGCAGCATGCCACCCAGCGCCATTCCGTAGCCGGCCGGGCGGTCCATCATCATGCCGCCGGCAAGGCTGCCGCCGCCGAGCACGGCGACGATGGCGAAAATTGCCAGCATGGCCAGCATGTAGAGCACGCCGAGCAGAACAAGATTGCCGGTGTTGTTCTTGAAGCCGGCAAACAGGTCAGGAATTTCAATGGCTTCTTCTTTTGCGATTTTCTGGCAGGTGAGCAGCATGCCCGCGCCGAGTACCGGTGTGAGCAGGTTGGCGGCAAGCTGGCCGATCACCGGAACGATCGACAGCGCGATGAATATCACAATCAGGATGACCATCATCGCAATCCAGATGCCGGGGTTGACGATGAACATCGCCCAGCCCTGCTTCAACCATTCGAAGGCATTGCCGGCTGGCACGGTACGGCAGTCACCGCTGAATTCCGGGGCGGAAATCGGGAAAGGTTCCATAATGACGCTCGCTTGAAAGAAGAGGGAGTCTGCATCCTAGACGGCTTAAACACGGGATGCAACCTGCATGCAAATGGATGATGAGGGATGGTGAGCCGGTATGCCGGTCAGCAACCGGTGGGACGCTTGCCAGATTCAGGTCAGAAGGTACCAATGACCCACTGCGGAACACTGACCGGTGCAGAGAGCGTCTCCATGTTGGTGAAGTTGCCGTCGCCCTGTCTGTCCATCAGATAGTAGGAGACGCCATGAGATGGGGTGACCTTGATCATGTACAGCTTGCCGGCAACGCGGAATTCTTCCACCGTATCGCCTTCGCGCTTCTTGATCGTCACCTGCGGTTCGAGCGCCGCATCAAACGGAATCATCTCGGGAGGCGGGGGCGGTACTGCCGGCAGTGGCTGCCGGTCGTTTTTGTCTTGCGCAAAGACGGGGGCGGCGGCAATTAGGAGCAGGGCGACGAGGGCTTTGAGGCGGCGCATGACGAAACTTTCCGGGGGGCGAACGATAAGCCTTGATTGTATTACAGATTGAGCAGCATCTCGCGTTCAAAGGGCAGCGGCGCAAAACCGCGGGTTTCGTAATGCCGGAAGATCGCCTCGACGACGTCTTCCGGTTTGTCGATGACCTGGATCAGGTCAATGTCTTCGGGTGAGGCCATGCCTTCACTGATCAGGCGTTCGCGGAACCAGTCGATCAGCCCGCGCCAGAAGGGTTCGCAAACGAGGATGATCGGGATTTTCCGGCTTTTGCCGGTCTGGATCAGGGTCAGCGCTTCGAGCAGTTCGTCGAGCGTGCCGAAGCCGCCCGGCAGCACGACGTAGGCGCTGGCGAACTTGACGAACATGAACTTGCGCGCGAAAAAATGGCGGAATGTTTGCGAAATGTCCTGGTAGGCGTTGGCCCGCTGCTCGTGCGGCAACTGGATGTTCAGCCCGATGCTCGGCGATTTGCCGAAAAAAGCCCCCTTGTTGGCGGCTTCCATGATGCCGGGGCCACCGCCGGAAATCACCGAAAATCCGGCGTCGGAGAGTTTGCGGGCGATGTCTTCGGCAAGCAGGTAATACGGCGAATCGGCGCGCATGCGGGCGCTACCGAAAACCGAGACGGCCGGGCGGATGCCGGAGAGCCGTTCCGTGGCCTCGACGAACTCTGCCATAATGCCGAAAATTCGCCAGGATTCGCGCGCCGAGAAGGATTGCGTGAGACTGTCCGGGTCTGACATCCGGGGTAGTTTTTCTTTTTCGCTCATCACTCGCCTTACTCAAATATGCCTACCTTGCTGCTGGTCGACGGATCGTCCTATCTCTACCGCGCATTTCATGCGATGCCAGACCTGCGTAACCGGCAGGACGAGCCGACCGGCGCGATCTATGGTGTGCTGAACATGCTACGCCGGCTGGATGCCGACTTCAAGGCGCATGAGGTGGCGTACAAGGTTTGTGTTTTTGACGCCAAGGGAAAAACTTTCCGCGACGACTGGTATCCCGAATACAAGGCGCATCGCCCGCCGATGCCCGACGATATGGTGCGCCAGATCGAACCCCTGCACGCCGCGATCGCTGCTTCCGGCTGGCCGATCATGATGGTTGATGGCGTCGAGGCCGATGATGTGATCGGCACGCTGGCGCGCCAGGCCGCAGCACAGGGCATCAAGGTGGTGGTGTCGACCGGTGACAAGGATCTGGCGCAACTGGTCGGCCCGCACGTCAAGCTGGTCAATACGATGAGTAACGAGACGCTTGACGAGGCGGGCGTGCTGGCAAAGTTTGGCGTACCGCCTGATCGCATCGTCGACTACCTGACGCTGGTCGGCGATACCTCCGACAACGTGCCGGGTGTTGAAAAGGTTGGCCCGAAAACGGCCGTCAAATGGCTGACGCAATACGGCTCGCTCGATGGCGTAGTGGCGGCGGCGGCCGAGATCGGCGGCGTTGTTGGCGAGAACCTGCGCCGTGCGCTCGATTTCCTGCCGCTCGGGCGACGTCTGGTGACCGTGCGTTGCGATCTCGAACTGCCGTTGACGCTGGCCGAACTGGCGCCGCGCGCGCCCGACCGTGAGCGCCTGATCGAACTTTTCTCGCGCTATGAAATGAAATCGTGGCTCAAGGAAGCGCAGGAACAGACGCCAGGCGACTCGCCGGTACAACCCGAAGCACCGCCCTCGCCGCCGGATCTGCTGAGCG
>JBIKLY010000060.1:0-22900 GCA_044359525.1 Rhodocyclaceae bacterium
AGGATAATCGGCGTTCCAGCCGAGGTAATAAAGCTGCACCGCGCCCTTACGGATTTTTTCCTGAAAACGGTTGAAGTCGGTCGAGCGTACAACGAGCTGGATATCGAGCTTGGCGAATTGCCGCGTCAGCCAGTCGAGACGCGATTTATCGCCCATGCCACCACTCGTCGTATCGAGGTTGATCACCAGCGGCTCGCCGGTCTTGGCGTCTCGCCCATTCGGCCAGCCCGCTTCAGCCAGCAACTTCTTCGCGGCTTCGATCGGCTTGCGCCGCGCCTGACCATCGACCCAGTCGTAGACCACCGGATTGCTGCCGGCCTCGCCCTCAAGATAGCCAAAAATACCCGGCGGCAGCGGGCTGTTTGCGGCGATGCCGCGCCCGTTCATGAAGATCGAAATGAATTCTTCCTGATCGATGGCAATCGACAATGCCTGACGCAGCCTGGTGCCGGAATCAGACAGCGTACCGACCACCGGATCGAGCATGTTGAAGCCCATGTAGTAGATCGACGCCCGCACACTGGTCAGCAGGCGAATGCCCTTGCCGCGCATTTCATCCGACAGTTGCACGTCCCCGCCGACGTTCATGCGCACTGCCTGATCGAAGCTGTCCGACGAAATCCCGGAAGCATCGAAATAGCCCTGCAGGAATTTATTCCAGTAAGGAATGCTCTCCTTCTCACGCACGAAGATCGCCTTGTCGATGAACGGCAAAGCCTTGCCGCAATCAGCCAGCAGGCCGGCTGCCTGATCTTCTGCTTCACCGGCACAAGGGTAGGTTTCACCGTGAAAATTGGGATTGCGCTCAAGCACCATGCGGCTGTTCGGGTTGTTCTGCGTCAGCATGAAAGGACCGGTACCGATCGGATACCAATCGAGCGTCAGGTTCTTTTCGGCCATACCGGGCTGGCTGTAGAAACGATCTGCCTCACGCGGCACCGGCGCGAAGAAGGGCATGGCCAGCCAATAAGCGAATTGTGGATATTTGCCGCGCAGCTTGATGCGGTAGGTATGGGAATCAACGCGCGTCACACCATCGAGCGCGAAGCGGTCGAGGTCCAGCCAGGCGTCGGCGGGCTCGCCTTTTTCAACATTTTCTTTGGCCGCCTTTTGCAGATTGGCGCCCAACTCTTTCAGCCCCACGATGTGCTCAGCCATCATCCCGAAGATCGGCGAATGCAGGCGCGGATGCGCCAGCCGTTTGATCTCGTAGATGTAGTCATCGGCCGTCAGCTCGCGCGTACCGCTCTGTTTGAAGTCGCCAATCCGCTCGATGCCGCGCAGCTTGTCGTGGTCAAGATCGTCATAAACGGACTTGCCCGCCTCATCCACGGCAAAAGCCGGATGCGGCTGGTAGCGAATTCCCGGCTTGATGCGGATTTCATAAACGCTGTGCGCAATTTTGCCGGTCGGCGCATCCGCCGGCAACTCCCGCCCGGCCGCATCGTAATAGCGCGGCACCGGCACGGATTCGGCAGCGCCTGGAATCAGCGTATAGGGTCGCTTGAGGTAGTGATACTGCAGCGGCGTCTCGTAAATCTGCGCCGTAAAGGTAATTTCATCTTCGGTGTAGGACTGCACCGGATCAAGATGCTTCGGGCGCTCGGAGAAAGCCGAGTAGAGGATATTCTGCCCGCGCTCGGCAGACGGATAAGGGTCGTTCTGCTCGCTACTGCAGGCGGCAAGCAGGAAAAACAACGGCAGGCAGGCGGAACGCAAAAAAAGCATGGGACGAAGTGTAGCGCGAAGTAGGGTATTTTTGTCCTTACACATCGTTCTCAAGTATTCTGCAAAGTCTTCTGTGAGTAATGCCAAACGGCAATATTTGCGAAAGTCAGACTTCATTCGGAGGCAACATGGCTCAGCTCAACATCTCCCTACTCCTTTCTTTACTCCTCCTTGCCTGCACCGGCAGCTACGCTACTGAAACACCGCCGCCACGCACCATCGACGACATTACCCGCTTGCTCGATCATTACAAGCCGGACCCTTTGATTGCTGCAAAAGCACTGGCTGAAGCAAACCGCGAACCGCCTGTCACCGAGGCCCGCAAAGCGCTTTTTGATTTCTACTGGCAGCGCGGGCAAGCGGCCGTCAAGGTTGGACGCGCCTCGCAACAAATCAGCGACCTGCGCAAAACGTTAGAGTTTGGTGAGCAGGGCAGCGAACCCAATGCGTACGTACTTGGAGAACTCGCCTTTGCTGAAGCGCAAGGAGGCAACCTACTCAACGCCGTGCGCCGTGCAGAGGAATCTGTTGCGAATGCACAACGGCTCCGTTGGGGCTTTCAAGTTGGCTCTCACGCTGGATCTGTCAGCTTACTCTCCGAGATCGGCGATCTGCCCGCGGCACGCAATCATATGCGAGAACTTGATAGCACAATGACAATGATCAGACGGAGCAACGACTGGTCGGATTATCAATACAACTGGACAGCAGTCACTGAAAATGCACGGGGGGTGCTGTTCAGCGCCGAAGGCAAGCTCGCCGAAGGCGAAGCCGCATTCCGTCGCGCCTTGCAATCGAGTGCCCTGGCAATCCCACTAGGCGTACAAATCCGCGCTCAAGGACGAGCGCATCCAAGCGCAGAACAACAACTGCGGCGGAATGAAATGATCCAACGCAATCTCAGCACAGCACTTCTGGCAAACGGCCGCGTCGTCGAAGCCGAGGTGATCGCCCGCCAGGCGCTGCGCCACACGTTGGAACGCATCGGCCGCAATTCGGTCGATACCGGCGCGTCGCTCCAGATGTTCGCCCAGACCATTGCCGAACAGGGCCGTTATGCCGAATCGGAAAAACTGCTGCGTGAAGCGATCAAATCCTTTCAGGCCGGCGGCGCAGCGCCTGAATCAATGCAGTTGGCAAAGGCCCGTCGCGGCCTCGGTGCGGCACTGGTTTCGCAGGGCAAGTACGGCGAAGCGCTCAAGGTTTTCGACGAAATGCGCGCCGGCCTGCAAGCCGACCCCATGCTGCTCAAAAAGGTCGGCAGCGGCGATCTCGATTGGGTGCTGGCCATGCTGCGCAGCGGCAAACAAAGCGAGGCAGAAGCAATGGCGGCCACAATGTATGAGCGCGCCAAACAGAATTTCGCCGACAACATCGTCCGCAGCTCGGAAATCCGCGCTTTCCATGCCATGACACTGGCGGCGCGCGGCGAACGAGAGCTCGCCCGCAATGCATTTCGGGAAGCACTGCCGCCGCTCATCGAGCAGGCGCGCAACGACGCTGAAAATGAAACCGGCGGCATCAGGCGTCAGCAACGGTTGGTGATCATTCTTGAGAGCTATCTGCGCCTTCTTTCCGAAACACCCGATGCGGCTGCCGAAGCTTTCCTGCTGGCCGATATTGCGCGTGGCAGTGCCGTACAAAAAGCACTGACGTCCAGCGCGGCACGGGCCACGATCCACGACCCCAAGCTCGCCGAACTCGCGCGCCGGGAACAGGATGCCCAGCAGCGTGCCAACTCGCTCTCCGGGCTGCTGACGCAGCTAATCTCATCACCACCCGAACAGCAGTTACCCGCAATCCAGGCGCAGCTACGCAAGGATATCGAAACCCTCAAGGCAGCTCGGCTGACGCTGCAAAGGGAAATCGGTGAGCGTTTCCCGGATTACGCCAATCTTGTTTCGCCCAAACCCGCCAGCATGGCCGATGCGCAGAAAAGCCTGCGCACCGATGAAGCTCTGGTCGCCTTCTATTTCGGCGAGCAGGAAGCCTACGCCTGGGCCATGCGCGGGCAAGGCGTTCCCGCCTTTGTCAAAATTTCGTTGTCGCGCAAACAGATGGCCGGCGAGGTAGCCCGCTTGCGGCGCGCGCTCGACCCCGGCGTTAGCAGCATTGATGAGATTCCGGCTTTTGAGGTCGCTGCAGCACACCGTCTCTACAGCCAGTTGCTCGAGCCATTGGCCGCTACGTGGCGCGGGGCAAAAGTGCTGATTGCCGTATCGCATGCCGAACTCGGCCAACTGCCGCTGGCGCTGTTACCGACCGCTCTCGTCGCCCAACCAGTCAAAACCGGCCTGCCCTTTGCCGGCTACCGCGCTGTGCCGTGGCTGATGCGCTCGCTGGCCGTTGAGCAACTTCCGTCAGTCACCTCCCTGGCCAGCTTGCGCAAGCTACCGCCTGGCAACGCCAACCGACGTAGCTTCATCGGCTTTGGCGACCCGCTGTTCAGCGCCGAACAGGCGCGCCAGGCGGGAATACAGCTGGCCAGCGCTGAAGCTCCGGGCAGTGTAAAAACCCGCGGTGTTCCACTGCGTTTGCGCAACGCACCGAAAACGTCTGGCGTCGATTCAGCCGAACTGGCACTGCTGCCGCGCCTGCCGGACACCAGCCAGGAAGTGCGCGAAATTGCCGAAGTATTGCAGGCCGACCCGGCACAAGACGTTTTTTTGCAGGCACAGGCCAGCGAGAAGACCGTACTCGGTAGCGATCTTTCGCAACGCAAGGTAGTGATGTTTGCCACGCATGGTCTCGTGCCGGGCGAACTCAACGGCCTCAATCAGCCGGCACTGGCACTCAGCGCGCCCGAGCTATCCGGTAGCGAGGGTGATGGGCTGCTGACCATGGACAAAATTCTGTCACTCAAACTTAATGCCGACTGGGTCGTGCTCTCCGCGTGCAACACGGCGTCAGGCGACGGCAGCGGCTCGGAAGCGGTATCCGGCCTGGGCCGGGCTTTTTTCTATGCAGGCGCCCGAGCATTGCTCGTTTCCAACTGGCCGGTTGAAACAGTATCGGCACGCTTGCTGATGACTGACCTGTTCCGCCGGCAGACAGCGACGCCGGGGCTAGCCAAGGCGGAGGCACTGCGCGCAGCAATGGGCAGCCTGATTGATGGTGCCGGTAGTATTGATGCAAAGACCGGTAAGGCCGATTATAGTTATGCCCACCCGTTATTCTGGGCACCTTTTGTCGTTGTCGGAGATTGAGGAATCGAACATGCAGAACGTGAAAATTGCCACCGGCCTTTTTGCCTTTGCCCTGCTGACTGTCAGCAGTAGCAGCTATGCCTTCAAACTGATCAAGGACGAAGAAGCCAAACTGCCGGCCGCAGCCGGTGGCATGACGACACGCGGGATTACACGTGGACCGGGCATCAAGGTAGTATCGCCCGACCTCTCTGCCGGACCTGAAGCTCGCCTTTGAGCCGCGCGGTGGCGCAAAGATTGACGCGGCAAGCCTCAAGGTCAGCTATCTCAAGGCAACACCGATCGATCTGCTGGCACGCGTCAAATCGGGCGTCAGCGAATCCGGCATTGATCTGGCCAATGCCGAAATCCCTCCCGGCGAACATGCCATCCAGGTCACCCTGCAGGATTCTGAGGGTCGCAAAACCAACACGGTAATCAATCTGACGATTGCCAAGTAACGGTATGAAGTGCCCTTACTGCATTTCCGAAATCAGCGACGAGGCGATCGCCTGCCTACACTGCACGCGTGACCTCTACCTGTTCAAGCCGCTACTGGAACGCATTGGTGGGCTGGAGCAAAAATTGGCCGAGATGGAAGCGTGTTTGATCGAAACGATTTCCAGCACGGAAACAACAGAACCACAACCAGCAGAAATCACGCCGGAGTCACCGCCGCATCCGGCGCAAGCATTAAGTTTATGGGCTACCCCACTGCTCCTGTTGCTCGTTTTACATCTGCTGATTACTGTGGTCTACGATCTGAACACCCTGTATTTGCGGATTGTTTCCCTGCTGATTCCGTTACCGTTCGGCTGGCTGCTGATGCATCGTCATCGTCGTCACTTCGGCCTATGGACAGTCGCGGCCTTCGTCATGGCCACGCTTGCCGTACTCGGCATGAGTAGCATTACCCATCTCGTCGATTACACACCGATCCTGCCGCAAGACCGACGCGAGTGGAAGGAATTCATTGAATACGCAGCCAGCATCGGCTTGAGCCTGGTTACCGGGCTGCTGCTCGGACGCATGCTCTGGAATCGCCGCGAACAGACGCGGCAGCCTTCGCAGGCACAAGGCTTGGCCCTGCGTCTGGTCAAGCTGGCCAGCCAGGGGCAACAGAGCGCCGACAAGGTCCAGAACAGCGTCAAGAAACTCAACGAACTCGGCAACTCACTGGCGGTTGCCGGTACAACTGCGGCGTCGATTTACACCGGCTTGCAAGGATTTCTCGGCGGCAAGGGGTAACAGCCAGCACGCCTACCCGCTATCGAATTGTCCGCAATCGTCTGCAACGCAGACGGTGCTCAGACAGCGCATCAATTTCCCTTATAATAGGGGGCTGAGCTGATTCAAACAAAACAACAACACCAACATATTCAAGTTACAGGAGAACCAATGGGATTCCTTGCAGACAAGCGCATTCTCATCACCGGCCTGCTGTCAAAGCATTCAATCGCCTATGGGATCGCCAAAGCCTGTCATCGTGAGGGCGCGCAACTGGCCTTCACCTACCAGAATGAGCGCTTTCAGGATCGCGTCGGAAAATTTGCCCAGGAATTCGACAGTACACGGGTTTATCAGTGTGACGTTGCCGAAGACAGCCAGATTGACGCGCTGTTCGTCGACTTGAGCAAAGAATGGGAAGGGCTTGATGGCCTGGTTCATTCAATCGCTTTCGCACCCAAAGAGGCCATTGAAGGTGATTTCCTCGACGGCATCACGCGCGAGTCTTTCCGCATTGCGCACGACGTGTCGTCCTACAGCTATCCGGCGCTGGTCAAGGCGGCGCGCCCGCTGCTGCTGAAGGGCAACAACGCTGCGGTACTGGCACTGTCCTACCTCGGCGCAGAGCGCACGCTGCCGAACTACAACACGATGGGGTTGGCCAAGGCCAGCCTGGAAGCGGCGACCCGCTACCTGGCGTTTTGTCTTGGGCCACAGGGCATTCGCGCCAATGCGATTTCAGCCGGGCCGATCAAGACCCTGGCGGCCTCGGGTATCGGCAATTTCTCAAAGCTGCTGGCCTACAACGCACACAACGCGCCACTGCGTCGCAACATCACGATCGACGAAGTGGGTAACGCGGCAGCCTTTATGCTTTCCGATCTGGCCAGCGGCATCACTGCCGAGATCATGTACGTTGATGGCGGCCTCAACACCACGGCGCTCGGCAATCCGGACCCCCTGCCTGCCTGACTGATCTGACCCCTGCCCGGCAGCACAACAAACGACAACGCCGACCGGAGCATCCGGTCGGCGTTGTCGTTTGTGCGGCTTGAGGCGCTTACGAGCGGTCTTTGTTCTCGATGGCAGACTTGTTGATTTCAACTTTATGGCGCGCACGTAAGGCGGCTAGATAAGCGGCAAAGTCTTCCTGTGCGGCGATGCTACTGTATTCGCTCTGCAACAGCTTGCGCTGCTTCTCGTCCGGTTTTTCGGGCTGGCTTACTTTCGTGATCTTGTAGAGCATGTAATTGCCGCTACCCAGCTCGACACCAACATAGGCCGGCAACTTCTGCACATCCGCCTTGAAGATCGCCTGCGCGGCTGCAGGCGGGAACTGGCGTGCCTGCGGACGTGAAACGCTCTTGGCCGATGACCAGATGACCTTATCTTCGCTGCCTTTTTTCAACTCGACCAGCCGGGCTTCGCCGGCCTGCCTTGCCAGCACAGCAGCTTCCCGGGTTTTCAGGCGTGCTTCAATCTCCGCTTTTACACCATCGAAAGGCTTCAAGGCTGCAGGCTTGTATTCAATCACCCGGGCCGCCAGAAGCGTGTTGGGGGCAATTTCAACTGCTTCAGTATTACGTTTGTTCTTCAGTGAATCATCCGAGAACAGCGAAGCGAGAACCTTCTCGTTAGCCAACTGGCCAAGCGTCGCAAGGACTTTCGCGTCTGGATTTTTTGGCACCCAGCCGGTCTGGACAGGCTTGAGCTTGAATTTATCGATAACCGGCTGCAGGCTATCCGACTGCTCGTACACCATGTTGGTAAAAACTTCAGCCGCTTCAGCAAATTTGCGTGTGGCCGTCTGGCGCTTCAACTCGCCCTCGATCTCGGGCCGGACCTCTTCAATTGAACGCTGCTTGCCGGCCTTGATACCGGTCAGCTTGATGATGTGATAACCGAATTCGGATTGAACGAGCGCCGAAATCTCACCCTCTTTCTGCTTGAATACTGTTTCCTCGAAGGCCTTGACCATCATGCCACGGCCGAAGAAACCGAGATCGCCACCTTTTTCGGCTGAACCGGGATCCTGCGAATGCTGTTTCGCCAACTCGGCGAATTTGGCTGGCGCCTTTTGTACATCCTTGAGCACTTCTTCCGCCTTGCTCTTTGCTTTGGCCTTGTCGGCAGCCGATGCATCCGCATTGGCTACCAGCAAAATATGGCTCGCACGCCGCTCTTCAGCCTGCTGATAGCGGTCCTTGTGGCCTTCATACCAGCTTTTAACTTCAGCGTCAGTGAGCGAAACCTGGGCCAGTAATGCATCAAGCGACAAAACAACATATTCCGTTCTGGCCTGCTCCGGCAGCTCAAACTGCTTCCTGTTGTCGTCGTAATATTTCTGTACGCTCGCAGCGTCAATCTTCACCTTGTCGGCAAACTGTTCGGGGGCAATACGGAACTCGGCAATCTGGCGCTCCTCCGATTGAATGCGCAGCATTGCCTCAGCAGAAGTATTGGAAATGATACCGCTGTCGCCAACCGCACCGACCAGTTGCTGCAGAAGCAAATCCTGACGCAGCTGCGCCTCGAACTGTTGCTGCGTCATCCCCTGGCCGCGCAAAGCCGCCTCGTAACGCGCCATCGAAAACTGGCCGTTTTCCTGCAGCGCCGGAATTTTACCGATGATTTCACGCAGGGAATCATCACCTGCGCCAAGCCGCCCCTTGGCCGCTTCAATCAGCAGGAGACGCTGATCCACCAGAGAATTCAGCACCGCCAGCCTGGCTTCCGGTGTATTCATCATCTCCGGTTTGTAATTCGCACCGAGCGACTGCCGCATACGGTCCTGCTGATCACGCGACGCTTGATCAAACTGCTGTGCGGTGATTTTCGAATCGCCGACCTTGGCAAGATCTGCCCCCGCCCCATCATTGCGCATGTAGGAATCAACGCCAAAGAAAGCGAACGACAACGCAATCAGTGCGAGAAATCCCTGAACGATTCTTTTATTGTTGCGGACTGCGTCGAACATATTGATTGCCCGTTAATCGTGAGAGAACAGAAACATAATCGAAATAAAAAAGGCGAACTTGCGTTCGCCTTCCAGTAGCAGATGAGTCGCCGGAATCAAACCAACCGAACCACCACTCCAAAACACTACAAACCATTATTGTTCTTGATGGTGGGTGCTGACGGGCTCGAACCGCCGACATCCAGCTTGTAAGGCTAGCGCTCTACCAACTGAGCTAAGCACCCTCTAGAAATGGCTGAAGCGCAAAGACGACTAGTTTACCGCATCCTTGAGTCCTTTGCCAGCGCGGAACTTCGGCACCTTGGCGGCCTTGATCTTGATCGTTGCACCGGTACGCGGATTGCGACCGCTGCGTGCAGCACGTTTGCCGACATAAAAAGTACCAAAACCAACCAGTGTGACCATACCGCCTTTTTTCAGCGACGTTTTTACCGCAGCGATTGTCGCGTCAAGTGCACGACCCGCCGCTGCCTTGGAAATTTCAGCAGACTTGGCGATTTGCTCGATCAGTTCAGATTTATTCACTTATGCCCCCTTCGATTGATGATGGAAGAACAGGAAATCCTGCACGCGTTTTATAACAAGGCGCAAATCCTTGTGTCAAGCGGATTCTGGGGGTTTCAGCGGAGTTTTCGGAACGCACAAAGCATGCCGGAGGAGTTGCCTCCGGCATGCATTCATGCTGAATCAATGAGTAAGGATAGTTTGTGCAGAAACGTTCTCTGGTCCAGCGGCAACCGCAGGTGTTGCATCCGTGGTAACAAGCGGTTCGGGCTGGCGCTCAAGCGCGTGCGCCAGCACCTGATCGATCCATTTCACCGGAATGATCTCAAGCTTGTTTTTGATGTTGTCCGGAATATCGGCAAGATCCCTGACGTTCTCTTCCGGAATCAGCACCCGGCTCAAACCACCGCGCACCGCCGCAAGCAACTTTTCCTTCAGCCCACCGATCGGTAGCACTTCACCGCGTAGCGTAATCTCGCCGGTCATCGCCACATCGCAGCACACCGGAATGCCAGTCAGCACCGACACCAGCGCGGTGCAGATGCCAACGCCGGCCGACGGGCCATCTTTCGGAATCGCACCTTCCGGCAAGTGAATATGGATGTCACTCTTCTGGTAGAAGTCCGTATCGATCCCCAGCGACTGTGCTCGCTTGCGGACAACCGACAAAGCTGCCTGAATCGACTCCTGCATCACTTCGCCGAGTTTGCCGGTGGTGATCGTCTTGCCCTTGCCCGGCAGCACAACCGATTCGATGGTCAGCAACTCGCCACCAACTTCGGTCCATGCCAGACCAGTCACTTGTCCGACCTGGTTTTCACGTTCTGCCATACCAAAACTGTAGCGACGAACACCGAGGAACTTGTCCAGATTGCGTGCGGTGACGGCAAGCTTCGTCTGACTCTTCTTGAGCAACAGCGTCTTGACGACTTTGCGGCAAATCTTCGAAATGTCACGCTCGAGCGCCCGCACGCCGGCTTCGCGCGTGTAGTAGCGCACGATGTCACGTAGGGCGCCTTCGGCAACGGTCAGTTCGGTCTTCTTCAGACCGTTGGTTTTCATTTGCTTTGGCAGCAGATAACGCTGCGCAATGTTGACCTTCTCGTCCTCGGTGTAGCCGGAGAGACGGATCACTTCCATACGATCAAGCAGTGGCGCCGGAATGTTCAGCGTGTTGGCGGTTGCCACGAACATCACTTCGGAGAGGTCGTACTCAACCTCGACATAGTGATCGACAAAGGTCGAGTTCTGTTCCGGGTCGAGCACTTCCAGCAGCGCCGAACTCGGATCGCCACGAAAATCCTGGCCCAGCTTGTCGACTTCGTCGAGCAGGAAGAGCGGGTTCTTCACTGCGACCTTAGTCATGTTCTGCAGAATTTTGCCCGGCATCGAACCAATGTACGTGCGACGGTGGCCGCGAATCTCGGCTTCGTCGCGCACGCCGCCGAGGCTCATGCGAACAAACTTGCGGCCGGTTGCATGTGCAATCGACTGCCCAAGCGAGGTCTTGCCGACACCCGGCGGGCCGACGAGGCAGAGAATCGGCGCCTTCAAACGATCGACGCGCTGTTGCACGGCAAGATATTCAAGGATGCGTTCTTTGACCTTCTCCAGGCCCCAGTGGTCCTTGTCGAGGATTTTTCCGGCCTCGGCCAGATCCTTGCTAATCCGCGTCTTCTTACGCCACGGCAGACCGATCAGCGTCTCGATAAAGTTGCGCACGACGGTGGCTTCCGCTGACATCGGCGACATCAGCTTGAGCTTCTTGAGCTCGGCCTGCGCCTTGGCGATACCTTCCTTGCTCATGCCGGCGTCTTTGATCTTTTTTTCGATATCGTCAAGATCGGCGCCGTCTTCGCCTTCGCCGAGTTCTTTCTGAATCGCCTTGACCTGCTCGTTCAGGTAATACTCGCGCTGGCTCTTTTCCATCTGGCGCTTGACGCGGCCACGGATGCGCTTTTCAACCTGCAGGATGTCGATTTCGGTTTCGAGTTGCGAAAGCAGGCGTTCGATGCGCGCGCGGATCTCGAACATTTCGAGAATTTCCTGCTTTTGCTCCAGCTTGAGCGGCAGGTGCGCAGCAATCGTATCGGCCAGACGACCGGCTTCTTCGATCCCGGCGATCGAGGTCAGGATCTCCGGTGGAATCTTTTTGTTCAGTTTGACGTACTGATCGAACTGCGCAATCACCGCGCGCCGCAAAGCCTCGACTTCATGATCCAGACCATCTTCCGCGGCCACTGGCCGGGCCAGCGCAGTGAACATTGTTTCCTGCGCCTGGATCGATTCGACATGCGCACGCTGCGTGCCTTCAACCAGCACCTTCACGGTACCGTCAGGCAGCTTCAGCATCTGCAGGATATTGGCGACACAGCCGATGGCGTAGAGATCCTCAGCTTCCGGATCGTCTTTCGCCGCCGACTTCTGGGCAACCAGCAGAATACTTTTGCCAGCCTCCATCGCCACTTCCAGCGCCTTGATCGACTTCGGTCGCCCGACAAACAGTGGGATCACCATGTGCGGGAAAACAACCACATCACGCAACGGCAACAGCGGCAGTTCGACAGCTTCAGTCGAAGACAGGTTGGAATTCGTAGAATTCGTAGACATCGATGGTGCCCTATAGGTAAGCGTTCAAGCCCCGAGATGGGGGCTTGAACCGGTATTTCAAGCTGCTTTGACAGCAGCAACGCGTTCAGTTGGCGCCGGAAACCTTTGGCTGATCTGCGTAGATCAGTATCGGCTGGGCATCGCCACTGATCATGTTTTCGTCGATGACGACCTTTGAGACATTCTCCATACCGGGAAGTTCGTACATGGTATCGAGCAATACGGACTCCAGGATGGAGCGCAGGCCACGTGCGCCAGTTTTGCGTTCAAGCGCCCGTTTGGCAATCGCGGTCATCGCCGCCGGACGAATTTCCAGCTCAACGCCTTCCATCGAAAAGAGCTTCTGGTACTGCTTGACCAGCGCGTTCTTCGGTTCGATCAGAATCTGCACCAGCGCCGCCGTCGACAGTTCTTCGAGCGTCGCCACCACCGGCAAGCGACCAATCAGCTCGGGGATCAGACCGAACTTGATCAGATCCTCGGGTTCAACGCTGCGCAGCACTTCGCCAATCGCCTTCTTGTTGTCCTTGCTCTTCACTTCAGCGCTGAAGCCGATACCGCCCCGCTCCGAACGGAAGCGGATGACCTTTTCCAGGCCGTCAAAGGCGCCGCCACAGACAAACAGGATGTTGGTCGTATCGACCTGCACGAAATCCTGGTTCGGATGCTTGCGCCCGCCCTGCGGCGGCACCGAGGCCACCGTACCTTCGATCAGTTTGAGCAACGCCTGCTGCACGCCTTCGCCCGACACATCGCGAGTGATCGACGGATTGTCGGACTTGCGCGAAATCTTGTCGATTTCGTCGATATAGACAATGCCCTGCTGTGCCTTTTCGACATCGTAGTCGCACTTCTGCAGCAGCTTCTGGATGATATTTTCGACGTCCTCGCCAACGTAACCGGCTTCGGTCAGCGTCGTCGCATCGGCCATCACAAAAGGTACGTTGAGCAGGCGGGCAAGCGTCTGCGCAAGCAGCGTCTTGCCGGAACCGGTCGGGCCGATCAGCAGGATATTGCTCTTGGCGAGCTCAACCTCTTCGCTCCCCTTGCTGTGGTGACGCAGGCGCTTGTAATGGTTGTACACCGCGACCGAAAGAATGCGCTTGGCCGGACTCTGGCCAATCACGTACTGATCGAGGATCGAGCAGATCTCCTTGGGCGTCGGCAAATCGCTCCTTACCCCCTTGACCCCCTGATCACCCGCGATCTCATCACGAACGATGTCGTTGCAAAGTTCAATGCACTCGTCGCAAATGAACACGGACGGGCCTGCAATCAGCTTCTTTACTTCGTGCTGGCTCTTGCCGCAGAACGAGCAGTAGAGCAATTTTTCGCTGCCGCTTTTCTTTTCCGCCATCTCGGCCTACCTCATTCCATGTCGCGACTGCATCGATTTTGATACCAGAACCGGGATCAAAGCCGCAGTCAAACTGTTTCGCGATTGACCAGAACCTTGTCAATCAAACCGTATTCTGCCGCTTCCTGCGCCGAAAGGAAATTGTCACGATCAGTATCGCGTTCAATACGCTCAAGCGGCTGCCCGGTGTGATGCGCCATGATCTGATTTAGCTTGTCGCGCAAAGAAAGGATTTCCTTGGCGTGAATGGCGATATCAGAAGCCTGGCCCTGAAAACCGCCCATCGGCTGGTGAATCATGACGCGCGAATTGGGCAGGGCGAAACGTTTGCCCTTGGTGCCGGCAGTCAGCAGGAACGCGCCCATCGAACAGGCCTGCCCCATGCACAGCGTCGACACGTCGGGCTTGATGAACTGCATGGTGTCGTAAATCGACATCCCGGCCGTCACCGAACCGCCCGGCGAGTTGATATAGAAAGAAATATCCTTGTCCGGATTCTCGGCTTCAAGGAACAGGAGCTGCGCCACCACCAGATTGGCGGTAACGTCATTGACCGGGCCAATCAGGAAAATGACGCGTTCCTTGAGCAGGCGCGAATAAATGTCGTACGCCCGCTCACCGCGACCACTCTGCTCGATCACCATCGGGACCATGCCGAGCGCCTGCGGATTCCAGCTGCTTTCGGATTCAATACGATCAAAGTTCATGTCAGCTCCTCTGTTTCCGGATTAAGGCTTGATGCCTGCTCAGGACTTCTGGCCCATCAGTTCGTCGAAAGCGACTGGCTTATCGATCACTTTGGCAGTCGCCAGCGCCCAGGCCACCACGTTGTCTTCAATTGCCACGCCTTCGATTTCGGCAAGGCGCTGCGGCTGGGCATAGTACCAACGTACAACTTCTTCCGGATGCTCATAGCTCTCGGCAGATTCCTCGACGATCGCCTTGACCTGATCCGACTTGGCATGCAGCTCATTGACCTTGACCACTTCGGAGAGAACCAGGCCGAGGCTGACGCGGCGCTTTGCCTGCTCGCCAAACCACTCCGGTTGCATCGGGAAGTCTTTTACCTTCATGCCGCGCTGTTCCATGTCCTGACGCGCCATCTGCATCAGTCGCTCGATTTCCATCTCGACCAGTGCATTCGGCACATCGATCGGATTGGCCTTGAGCAAACCCTCCATTACCTGGTCCTTGATCTTGGCCTGCAGACGTTTTTTTACTTCGCGTCGCAGATTGGTTTCGATCTCAAGACGCATTTTGTCCGTATCACCATCTTCGACACCAAGCATCTTGGCGAATTCCGCATCAAGTTCGGGCAATACCGGCTCGGAAACGCTCTTGACAGTGATATCGAAGCTTACAGTTTGACCCGCCAGATCCTTGGAAAAATAGTCTTCCGGGAAAGTCATTTCGAAGGACTTCGCTTCACCGGCCTTCAGGCCGATCACGGCATTTTCGAAGTCTGCCAGCATGGCGCCTTCACCGAGAACGAAGGGGTAATCATTGGCCTGGCCGCCCTGGAAAGGCTCGCCGCCTTTTTTACCGAGGAAATCAATAACAACGCGATCCCCCTTGCTGGCCGCACGCTCGACCGGCTCGTGCTTGACGCGCTGCTTGCGCAGGATTTCAATGGTGTTGTCGATTTCTGCAGCACCGACCACCAGAACCGGACGCTCAATCTCGACAGCCGTCAGGTCGCCCAGCTTGACCTCGGGATACACCTCGAAAACTGCCGAAAACTCGACATGCGTCGGGTTTTCACTGACCTTCGGTTCAATCTTCGGATAACCGGCAATGCGCAATTGCTGCGTCTTCACGGCTTCGCCGAATACACGGTCAAGTGCGTCGCTTAATGCCTCATGCCGGGCCTGCTCACCGTACTGCTGCTTGACGATATTGGCCGGCACCTTGCCCGGACGGAAGCCCGGCATCTTGACGCTCTTGCCCATACGCTTCAGGCGCTGATCGACATCTTTATCGAGATCGGCGATGGGCACCATAAGATCCAGACGGCGCTCGAGGGAATTGGCGACTTGTACGTTGGTGTTTGCGGCGTTCGTTTCCATTGAAAATCCTTGAAGTCCTGTGAATACGGGCTGAAAGTCGGTTGAAAGCGGTTTGATTCGTGGTGCGAGAGAAGGGAGTCGAACCCCCACGCCTTGCGGCGCTGGAACCTAAATCCAGTGCGTCTACCAATTCCGCCACTCTCGCGCTGAATCGGCCATTTTACCCGAGATAACCCTATACTGTCAGCCGCCTGAGTGCTTTAGCAGCGTTTTATGCGTCATCAATCGCCTCCCGCCTGCTACCCGCAATATCCGCGAACCCTGCAATGTCCGTCGACCACTACGAAAACTTCCCCGTTGCCTCGATTCTCCTGACTAAACGACTGCGCCGCCCGGTTGAGGCCATCTATCGTTTCGCACGTGGCGCCGACGACATCGCCGACGAAGGCGACGCCAGCAACGAGGAGCGATTGCAGGGACTCGCAGCCTACAGCGCCGAACTGGATCGCATCGCTCTCGGGCAAGCGCCGGCCGATCCCGCCTTCCACGAACTGGCTTGCGTCATAGGCGAATGGCAACTGCCGCTGCAACTCTTTCGCGACCTGCTCGATGCCTTCGCGCAGGATATCGTCAAAAAACGCTACGCCGATTTTCCAGAGCTCCTCGACTACTGCCGGCGCTCGGCCAACCCGGTCGGACGCCTGCTGCTGCATATGATGGACCGGGCCAGCGAAGAGAACCTCCGTCGTTCGGACTGCATCTGTAGCACCCTGCAACTGATCAACTTCTGGCAGGACATCAATATCGACTGGCAAAAGGGTCGTCTTTACCTGCCGCAAACCGATCTCGCCCGCTTTGGCATCAGCGAGCAGCAAATCGCCGACCGGCGCTGGAGCGCCGAATGGGCCGCGCTCCTTGACTTCCAGACCGACCGCTCGCGCGCCATGATGCTCGATGGCGCACCGCTTGTTCAACAACTCCCCGGCCGCTTGGGCTGGGAGATTCGCTTTACGGTACAGGGCGGCCTGCGCATTCTCGAAAAAATCCGCCGAGCACGCGGCGACGTTTTCCGGCACCGACCCGTGCTGACCCCCATCGACTGGCTGCGTATGGGCGGCCGCGCCCTGCTTATGTAAAAATCTGTGTAAAAATCCGGCAAACACGCAAATTCAGAAAAACTCGAGAGCGCGAATGACACCCGAAGAATACTGCCAGGAAAAAGCAGCCCAGAGCGGTTCCAGCTTCTATTACAGCTTCCTTTTTTTGCCGCCCAACCGGCGCCGGGCGATCACCGCGCTTTATGCCCTCTGCCGTGAAGTCGATGATGTCGTCGACGAATGCCACGACCCCGCCATTGCCGCGACTAAACTCGTCTGGTGGCGGCAGGAACTGGCCAGACTCTACGCCGGCAAACCCGAACATCCGGTCACGCAAGCCCTGCTGCCGGCGCTGGCCGAATTCAACCTGCCGCAGGAGCAACTGCTCGAAATCATCGACGGCATGGAAATGGACTTGCAACAATCGCGCTACCTCGACTTCAAAGCGCTCTCGCTGTACTGCTACCGCGTCGCCAGTGTCGTTGGCCTGCTCGCCGCCGAAATTTTCGGTTACCAGGATCGTAAAACACAGAAATATGCCCATGACCTCGGCATGGCTTTCCAGCTCACCAACATCATTCGCGACGTCGGCGAAGATGCGCGCATCGGCCGCATCTACCTGCCGATCGATGAGCTGCAGCGTTTTGAAGTGACCGCCGCCGATATCCTCAACGCGCGCCATTCGGACAACTTCCGTCGCCTGATGGAGTTCCAGATCGAGCGCGCCGAACAGTATTACGTGCAGGCGACGAGCGAACTACCCGCCGTCGATCGCAAGGCGCAACGCCCCGGGCTGATGATGGCCGCGATTTACCGCACGCTGCTCGACGAAATCAAGCGTGACGGTTGCCAGGTACTCAGTCAGCGCACCTCACTGACGCCGGTACGTAAACTCTGGATCGCCTGGTTCACCTGGATCAAAGGTTGAAAGTCGCCGTTATCGGCGGCGGCTGGGCCGGCCTCGCGGCGGCAGTTGAACTGGCCGCTGCGGGCGTCGGGGTCATTGTTTTTGAAGCCGCGAAACAACTTGGCGGCCGGGCGCGCAGCGTCGATATACATGGGCACACGCTGGACAACGGCCAGCACATTCTCGTTGGCGCCTATCGCGAAACGCTGCGCCTGATGAAGGTGGTCGGTGCCGATCCCGCGCGATTACTTAAACGACTACCGCTCGAACTCAGCTTTCCCGGCAGCCAGCCCCCCTTCCGCTTGCATCTGCCACGCTTGCCAGCGCCGCTGCATCTGGCGATCGGCCTGTTTGCCGCAAGTGGTGCCAGCCTCGCCGAAAAAACAAGTGCCGTGCGTTTCATGCGCTTGCTACAGGCGACTGACTACCGGCTCGACGCGGATTGCACAGTCACCGCACTGCTTGATCGCCACGCACAGCACGGTAGCCTGCGCCGGCATCTGTGGGAACCCCTCTGTCTGGCGGCGCTCAACACCGAGCCGGCCAACGCCTCGGCACAAATTTTTGCCAACGTACTGCGCGACAGCCTCGGCGGCGCGTGTGCTGAAACCGACCTGCTCCTGCCCGCTGCCGACCTCGACCAGTTGTTTCCGCACCCCGCTGCCGCCTTCATCGCTGCACACAGCGGCGAAATCCGACTGGCGACCCGCGTCGAGCGCATTGGCGACGACCTCGCCATCGCCGGCGAAAGCTTCGACAGCATCGTCCTCGCCACCGCACCGCAGCACGCCGCCGCTTTTCTCGCGCAACGCCCCGAAACCGCAGCAATTGCTGCACTGCTCGAAAGCTACACCTACGAGCCGATTGGCACTGCCTACGTCGGCTACCCGCCGGCAATGCGCCTGCCCTTTCCAATGCTCGGCCTGAATGGCGGCACGCAGAGCAAGCTGGGGCAATGGGTATTCGACCGCGGCCCGCTCGGCGGCACGCCCGGCGTCATGGGTTTCGTGCTGAGCGCACGCGGCGCATGGGAGGAACGCGACAACGAATCGCTGATATCAACGCTGCATGCCGAACTTCAAAGCGCCTTGCAGACAAGCCTGTCGCCGCCGCTTTGGCATCAAGTCATCCGCGAACGACGCGCCACATTTTCCTGCCGCCCCGACCTGCCCCGCCCACCGGCAAAAACCGCGCACCCCGGACTCTGGCTGGCCGGCGACTACGCCTGCGCCGGCTACCCGGCAACACTCGAAGGCGCCGTACGCAGCGGCATTGCCGCCGCGCAAGGCATCCTGCGCAGCGACCAAGAAATGCTTTAACCACCACCGCAGAGACGCGGAGGCGCAGAGGTTTCGCAGAGAAAACCTTTGAAGCATAGGCTGTTCTCTGCGTTTTCTCTGCGCCTCCGCGCCTCTGCGGTAAGTCTTGGATTTTTCGGCTGCTCAGCTGATTTCTTCAAGCCGCCCGGCGTGCATTTTCAAGCGCCGCCCACAGCGCGCAGCGATTTCCTCGTCATGCGTTACCAGAATCAGCGTCGTGCCGCGCTCGGCATTGATCGCAAACATCAACTCGATGATCTGATGCCCGGTCTCGGCATCGAGATTACCGGTCGGCTCGTCAGCCAGCACCAGCTTGGGTTTCGGGGCAAACGCCCGGGCCAGCGCAACGCGCTGCTGCTCCCCGCCGGACAGATGTTTCGGGTAGTGCCGCAAGCGATGCGCCAGCCCGACACGTTCCAGCCAAATATTCGCCTCCACCCGCGCATTGGCATTACCCGCCAGCTCAAGCGGCAGCATCACGTTTTCCAGCGCAGTCAGCGAAGGCAACAACTGAAACGACTGGAAGACAAAACCAAGCAGACGCCCGCGCAACATCGCACGCGCATCCTCGTCAAGCCCGGCCAGCGCCTCGCCGGCCAGCGTCACCGAGCCGCTGCTCGGCTGATCAAGTCCGGCCAGCAGGCCAAGCAACGTCGACTTGCCCGAACCCGAAGCGCCAACGATCGCCACCGTCTCGCCAGCGGCGACGGAGAACGAAATCTCGTGCAAAATGGTCAACGCCTCGCCACCGTTATCAACACGTTTGGCGAGCCCAGTAACCTCAACCACATTCTTTGCGTCCACACTCATGCGCCGTTTCCCATTGTTTTTTTACTTGTTGCTTGGCTTTGCCCTGCTCTCACCCGCCGCGCAGGCCGCTGGAACAATCCTCGTTTTTGGCGACTCACTCTCCGCCGGCTACGGTATACGACAGGACGCTGCCTGGCCAGCCCTGCTGGCGCAACGCCTGCAAGAAAAGAAGCTCGATTATAACGTCGTCAACGCCAGCATCTCAGGCGAAACCACCAGCGGTGGGCGGGCGCGCATCAATGCGGCAATGGCCCGATATAAACCGGCCATCGTCATCGTCGCGCTCGGTGCCAATGATGGACTGCGCGGCCTGCCACTGGCAACCATGCGCGACAACCTGACAGCCATCGCCAGCAGTACGCAAAAAGGAAAAGCAAAAGTGCTGATCATCGGCCAGCGCCTGCCACCGAACTACGGCGCCTACGCCATCGACTTCCACAGCGTTTTCAGCGAAGTGGCGAAGAAACAAAAAACCGCACTCGTCGACTTCCTGCTCGACGGCGTAGCGACACGCGCTGAACTATTTCAGGCAGACAACCTGCACCCCACCGCCGAAGCACAGCCACGCCTGCTCGACAACGTCTGGCGCGGACTTCTGCCGCTGCTATAGAGGTAGCCTGATACCCGATTTTCGCGCAGCGACCGCTGGAATGATGGGCCTCTTATTCATATTGCGTCCACATACGAAGGACGCGATCTGCTCTCGCACGCCGACCAGCTCGATGAGCGCATTGCCGAGTATGCCCCGAAGGAAATCCCCTTGTGGGACGACAAAGCCATTGCCCATGCCACCCGCGAAGACGCGCGCAGCAAGCGCCTGATGGAACGCCCCGGCATTGGCCCGGTGACCGCCAGCGCGCTCCTGGCCAGCATCGGCGCCGGGCATGACTTCAAGAACAGGCGTCAGCTCGCCGCGTGGATCGGCCTCACGCCGGGGCAGCACAGTAGCGGCGGCAAGGCGAAACTGGGCCGGATCACCAAGGCCGGTGATGGCTACCTGCGCAGCCTCCTGGTCATGGGCGCCCGAGCCATTCTTGCTGGCCTCGGTGACAAGCAGGACGGCATCAGTCGCTGGGCGCGCAGTCTGGTCGAGCGACGCGGCTACTGGCGCGCCGTGGTCGCCATTGCCGCGAAGAACGCACGGCTGGCGTGGGCGGTATTGAAATACGGCGAGGATTTCCGGCTAAACAAGAGCGCTGCCTGAAGCCCCGATAAATGCGTCTGTAGGGAAAGGTACTGAAAGGAACCAGCGTGCCGCCGGACGGCGGCCAGGAATCATCGGTGTGCTGCATGCGTTGATGTGAAGCGGGTTGGACCCGCGCCGGATATACCTGATCACCTCTAGAGGAGAAATTGATTCCCGACTAACGATTGAGGCTCCGGCGCGCGTCTTTCATCAGGGTCCGAGCTTGATGCTCAACATGACCGTTTGTAATTTCGCAGTCCTCCATCTTCTCGACCAACGACAGCAGCGCAACATGGATCAGATCAGGGAAAAGAGATGAACTAAAAAAACATCACGCGCACTTGCGAATTTGGGGAAGCCCTTGTAGTAGAGGTGACCGGCGCTGCGCGGCTTTATCGCGCAGCGTCCAGTGACCGAAGTTAACGGGGTCGACCGCCGGGTTGGGGCTCACGGCTCTACGCAGCGAGCTCTTGCAAAACCTCAGGGTGACGTTCGGCGACCCGGAAAAGGGTTTTTGCCGCGCCTGATGGTTCGCGGCGACCTTGCTCCCAGTCTTGGAGCGTGCGCACAGAAACACCAAGCAGTGCTGCGAAGGCGCTCTGAGAAAGCCCGGAGACTAGACGGGCGTGAGCAATTGCCGATATCTCGGGACGATGAACACGCGCACGGATACCGGCCTTCATTTCGCGCACCGACGTTAGTAGTTCAGCGCCGATATCAATTTTCGACTGACGGCCGACGGGCTTTTGTTTAGTTTTAGGCATTCTCGATCTCCTCTTTGATCTGGCCAAGTACATGCGCCGGGATGTTTTCACGCACGGATTTTCCGTAGACCAATAGCAACCAGATTTCTCCATTGGCGAGACGATTAAAGTAAATGACTCGCACCCCGCCACGCTTGCCACGACCAGTGCTACCCCAGCGGGCCTTCCTTACACCTCCCGATCCGGGGACGACATCTCCAGCATCTGGGTTTCCGGCGATGAAGGTGATAAAGCTGAGTCGATCTTCATCGTTCCAGCAGTCGCTGGCGAGGCGGACGAACGTCGGAGTTTCAATGACCGTGAACATGGATTCCAATATACGGCAATGCCGTAGTTGCGTCAATGCTCCAAGTCGCGCTCATGAAGAGGCCCAACGTTCAAGGTGAGGGGCGCAAAGCGGCTTTATCGCGTAGCGTCCCCTCGACCGCAGGGTTGGGCATCGCGTTATCGACCGGCAAGCAACTCATGAGTGGACGGGAGAAGCGGAGAGCTTTACACCGAGAGCATGAAGAAGTTTGAGCATTGTGTCGTAACGGGGCTTTGCGCCGGGCGTAAGCGCTTTGTAGAGGCTTTCGCGCCCAAGACCGGCATCTTTGGCGAGTTGTGCCATGCCACGAGCGCGAGCCACATCTCGCACAGCGGTTAAAAACACATCGGGGTTGGAATCTTCAAGCGCAGCAGTGATGTATTCCGAGATGGTTTCTTCATCGTCGAGATAGTCGGCAGCATCGAATGGGGAAAATTTGGCCATGATCACTCCTTATCCAAAGCCCGCGCCATCTCAATGGCGCGCTTTATGTCGCGCTTCTGCGAAGACTTGTCACCGCCCAACAGAAGCAGATAGAGCACCTCGCCACGACGGGTAAAATAGATGCGATAGCCAGGGCCGAAATGAATACGCATTTCAGAAACTCCCTCGCCGACTGGTTCGCAGTCTCCGAAGTTGCCATGCTCGGCAGAGCGGATGCGAAGAGCTATGCGAGCACGGCCTATCTTGTCCTTCAATGCCGCAAGCCAAGCGTCAAATTCATCTGAACGGTGAAAGGTGTTCATGCAGTTAATTGTATCCGTACAGATACACGATTGCAACTTCGGCTGAAATGTCAGTACGCAGCTCGTGAGGCCCTAACGAATGAAAGGGACTTCCCCGTCCCGAGGAAGCGGCATTAAAACCGCACGGCAACAGCGTGCCAAAATGGTGATGTCGAAGTCGTCCATTTAAA
>JBIKLY010000121.1:0-6484 GCA_044359525.1 Rhodocyclaceae bacterium
GACGTTGCGTGAAGTCAGGAATTCGACCGCTTCGTCGTCGAGCAGCGTGCCGTTGGTCTGCAGGCCGAAGACGAAGTCGTCGGCGAACAGGTCGATCGCGGCAAAGACGGCGGCCTTGTTCATCAGCGGTTCAGCGCCGTGGAAGATGGCGCGCGGCTTGCGGCCCTCCGGCATGACCGAGCGGAAGTAGTCGCGCAGCTTGGCCAAAGAGGCGATCAGCTTGTCGGTCGACATGTGGCTGCCGCCGCTGCGCTGCTCGCCGGGCAGGTAGCAGTAGGTGCAGTTGAGGTTGCAGCGTTCGGTCGGGTTGAGATAAACGCCGGACGGCGTCAGCTCGAAACGCAGCGCGTGCAGCTCGCGGGCGAAGTCGGCGGCTTTGGCGCGGTAGCTGTCGAGCAGCGGGCCGGCGCTGATTTCTTCCGCGATGCGCGTCTTGTCGACGAGCGCCCAGAAAGCCGTGTCCGGGTCGGTCACCGCGGCGTAGACCGCGTGCCCGATGTCTACGGGGATCAGCGCCGGGCCGGCGGCCCGGTCAAGCGTTGTTGCGGCTGCGCTCATTTGGCCGCTTTCTTATCCATCAGCACGTAGTGCGAGAGACCGATGCCGTCGGGGTTGCAGCTCTTGCGCACGGCGATGGTCGGGGCGGTCGGTATCTTGGCTGCGTCGGTCTGGGCGGGGGCTTGCGGTTGAAGGTTCTGCGTCATGATCCACTCCTCGGGAAAAAGCAAAAAAACAATAGAAAAGGGCTCCGGCTGAGCGCACGCTTTTCGCATGTGCTCAGCCGGAGCCCTTGCCTGGACTCCGCTTCGGTTCGACACGTCTTCTGGCTACCGGATCAGCCAGAGCGCTGCGCCTTCCCGCCGGGGTGATCCCCGTCAGTGGCTGGTTTGCCTTTGCAAACCGTGCAGCGTCCGTCCCCGGATACAGCGGCGGGCCCGCCACGGATTCAAACCGTGTTCCGTTTCGTCGAACCGAACGGTGCGCGGATTTTCCTTGAGTGCGGGTGGCGGGTCAAGCGGGCGCGTCCCTTGCACAGGCGTTTGGTTTTGCCGGCACTTTGCGCAATACATTCCCGATCAGGAACATTTTGTTGCAATGGTGTCCTGTCTGCTCAATAATCTCCCGATCGGGAATTTTTTCGTAGAGATGCCATGACAATTATCGAATCGACTGCTCAACTCGGCGTCGCCGTCCGCACGGCGCGCAAGCGCCTGAGCCTCAAGCAAGCACAACTGGCGCTGGCGGCGGGTGTGGGTCTGCGTTTTGTCGTCGAGCTGGAGGCCGGAAAACCAAGCCTGCGTTTGGAAAAAGTATTGCAGGTTGTTCACGCACTGGGTGGCGAGTTGAGTCTGGCTGGTCTGGAAGGCGACGATGGCTCGCCGGCTTGAAGTCTGGTTGCTGGCCCGGCATGTCGGTACGCTGACTCAGGTCGACGGACGGCTTGAGTTCCGTTACGCCGCCGAGTGGCTGACCGGGTCTGCGCCGATCGCGCTGTCGCGCTCGCTACCCTTGCAGGCAGAAGCCTTCGACGACCGCGCCAGCCGACCGTTTTTTGCCGGTCTGCTGCCTGAAGCAGACAAGCGCCGATTGGTCGCGCAGGCCTTGCAGGTCTCGCATCAGAACGATTTTGCCCTGCTCGACGGCATCGGCGGTGAGTGTGCTGGTGCGGTGACCCTGCTCGAAGCGGGGAAATTGCCCAGCATGCCCTCGGATACGGGCGATGTCCGCTGGCTTTCCGATGACGAAGTCCTGCGTCTTCTTGATGAAATGCCGCGTCGTCCGATGCTGGCCGGTGAGCAAGGGCTGCGCCTCTCGCTGGCCGGCGCGCAGGACAAACTGCCCGTGCTGGTCGATGGCGAACGCATTGGGCTGCCGCTCAACGGGGCGCCGAGCTCGCACATTCTCAAGCCGGCCATTCCCTTGCTCGACGATAGCGTGTTCAACGAAGGTTTTTGCATGGCGCTCGGCGCCGCAAGCAAGCTGGGCGTGGCCCCGACCCGGATCCGCCAGATTGCCGACCGAGTGTTTCTGCTGGTTGCGCGCTACGACCGGCAGCACGCCGGACACGGCTTGCCGCAGCGTTTGCACCAAGAAGATTTTTGTCAGGCCCTCGGCGTCGCGCCGGAAACCAAATATCAGAATGAAGGCGGACCGGGGTTCGCCCAGTGCTTTGCCCTGGTGCGTCAGGCGACGCGGCCGAACGCGCCGCAGGTGCTGCGTTTGCTCGATGCCGCAATTTTCAATGCGCTGATCGGTAACCACGATGCGCACGCGAAGAACTTTTCGCTGCTCTATACCGACCGGGGGCCGATATTGGCGCCCTTCTACGACCTGATCGCCACCGCGGTCTACCCGAAGCTGACCGACAAGATGGCCATGAAACTGGGCGGCAAGTACAAGTTCAATGAGCTCCATCCACGGCACTGGGCGCGCTTTGCCGAGGAAGCCGGCCTCTCGGTGGCGCCAGCGCGCCAGCGCGTGCTTCAGCTGGCCCGCCAACTGCCCGGCACGGCACGCCAGCTACAAACGGCGTCCGACTCGCCTTTTCGCGGACACCCCGTGGTCGAGAGGATAGTTGCCCTGATCGAGCAGCGCGCCACGCTGACGATTCGTCGCCTGTCGGAATCCGGAGCGGACGTAGCCAGCGATTGAGCGTGACCGAATTCGCCGCATGGGCGATGCACGTCCTCGATCGGAGATTCCCCATGCCACGGCAGGCCGCGTGGACTGGCGATCTGCAACATAGTCTTTCGAAGAATGGCGTATTTATTGGTGCGCAAGTTGTCGATGTAGACCGCTATTTCATGCGCTACGCAGGATGATCTCTGCCCTATCGGTACTCGAATTCGCACGATAGGCACTGATTTGTGGTGCGGCGTATTTGAAATGCTATTTTTGAAAAACCTGATTTGACAATGATTTCGATAAGGAGCTGCGCATGGGACAACTTGATCGCATCACTCAGCAGCCTGACGTCATGGGCGGCAGGGCGTACATTCGGGGAATGCGCGTTACGGCGGGTATGGTCGTGGGGCAAGTTGGCGCGAGTCATAGTGTGGCGGAAATTCTGAGCGATTACCCTTTCCTTGAGCGCGAGGCCATGCTGGCCACTGCATAATCATCGGCGACCGGCAGTATTGGCGGCGGACCATCACTTACCCCGACGGGGCGGTGGTCCATTTCAACAGCTTCTGGGTCGCGGCCCGCGGCAATCAGCTGATCGAGTTTGTTAACCCGGTGCTCGGCTTGCAGATGTTGCCGCGCGTGAAAGACGGCCGGCTCCATTACCGGGGCGTCCGCTTTGTCGTGAAACTCGGGCCGCTGCTGGTGCCAATCCCGGAATGGCTGGTGCTCGGGCGTACCACCATCGTTGAAGAGGCGGTGGACGAAACCCATTTCGTCATGGACTTTCGTCTGACGCACCCGCTGTTTGGCCAGGTGTTTCGCTACTCGGGCGAATTTGAGGCGGCTTCAAGCTGATTGGCCCGCATGGCGGTTACATAACGTTACTCGACGCCGGTCAACTAAAGCGCGGCGTCCACGTTATTCGGGCATCACCGTACAATTTCAGGAGCCGAAATGATCGCCGAACAAAAAGAATCCACCCGATTCATCGAGTCGCTCAAACGTGCCGGGATTGTCATCGGCAACGAACAGGAAGTCATCGAACGCCTCGGCGAAGCCCGTGAATGGCATTACGCTTTCGCGACGCTGGTCAGGCACGGCAAAGCGCTTGGCATCTGGTTTTCCGCTACGGCCAGAACGCGCTCGGCGCAGCTCAAGCGCCTGTTTGCCAGATATAACTTCCCGGCCAACACCGAGGCGGCCTTCGAAGCCAGCTTGCAGGGCTGATCTGCGGCGAGTCGCCGAGACCCAACAAAAAGCGGCACCCCAATTCGGGTGCCGCTTTTTGTTGGGCGCCTTTTTTCCATTTTTTCCGCTTTTTACTCTTTCGACCTGCTCGCCAGTGCACTGACCGGAGCGAACCAAGCACGGTCAATTGCTGTCAGAGAATCGTAATCCGGTACTGCTTACCGAGTAGAGTGGGCCGTTTTCTGTTGTCAGACAGTGGGACGAAGACTGAGGAAATGCCATGAATCCGTTGCGCCATCATCTACGTCCCCTTGTTTTTCTTGTCACGGTGCTGGCGGTGTGCACACCTGCCACCGCCTGGGAACTGAACGGAACCCGCAGCATCACGATCCATAGTCGCGATGGCCAGTCGATACCGATCGGAAGCGTCAGTTTCAAGCCTGCCGGCAGTGCGGCAACTGACCGCATTGCCGTTACGGTGCAGATGGATCACAGTCGCTTCAAGGATTTTTTTATTTCGATGAAGGAATTCAAATGCCTGGAAGGCGCTGAAGAAATTTTCTGTCACGTGCCCTACCCTTACGCCAATCCGGGCACCATCACAGCGACCGACTTTGCCTGGCTTGAGCATGCCCTGATGTTCATGTTCAAGGCCCAAGCCGAATTCGGCGCCAAGCTGTGGAACGGCGTTTATTTCAAAATGGCGCTGACGGAAAAAGGCCTGGTCGGTCGACCGCAAGCCGTCGACCTCAATCAGATCGGTGCGCCGCCGACCGATACCAGCGTGCCGCCCTACGGCCCCCGCGAACGTAGCGACATCGCACCGGAAGCGCGCTGGTTCAACAGGATCACGATCGAGTGATTTTGCCTTTCTTCGCTGCGCCGATTGCCCGGACTTGATGATCTGTTGTCATACCCGCCAGGTTGGGTCCGGCTGGAATGAGCGGACCCAGAGCGGAATCTGTGCGGCGGGCATCGGGTGGGCGATGCCGTAGCCTTGCGCGCAGTCGCAGCCCATGGCAATAAGGCGCGCGCCTTGCTCGGCCGTCTCGACGCCTTCCGCGATGACTGAACGATGGAAGGCTTTGGCCAGACCAATCACGCCTTCAACGATAGCCATGTCTTCCGGATCGGC
The DNA here is from genome assembly GCA_044359525.1 of Rhodocyclaceae bacterium. Taxonomy (GTDB): domain Bacteria; phylum Pseudomonadota; class Gammaproteobacteria; order Burkholderiales; family Rhodocyclaceae; genus CAJBIL01. The sequence continues at coordinate 4,949 of JBIKLY010000121.1, forward strand.
CAGCATGTTGCGCACGAAGGATTGGTCGATCTTCACGGTGCGCACCGGCAAACGCTTGAAGTAGATGAGCGACGAGTAGCCGGTACCGAAATCGTCAAGCGCGAAGGTGACGCCAAATCCGAGGCATTGGTTGATCACCTCGTTGACGTACTGGATGTCGTCGAGCGCTGCGGTTTCGACGATCTCCAGCTCGATCCTGTCGGGCGGAACGTCGGGATAGGCGGCGAGCAGGATTTGCAGACGTTCGACAAAATTGTGTGCCTGCAATTGCCGGGCCGCGATGTTGATGCTGATCGACAGGTCTATCCCCTCGCTGCGCCAGGCGCGCATTTGCGCCAGCGTCGTGGCGATCACCCATTCGCCGAGGCTGACCGCAAAATCGCTGTTTTCGATGATCGGCAGGAATTCGCCGGGCGGCAACAGTCCACGTTCGGGAAGTTGCCAGCGGATCAGCGCTTCGGCCCCGACCACGCGGCCTTCCTGCATATTCACCTTCGGCTGGTAGTGGAGCACGAATTCATTGGCCGGCAAAGCGGCGTGGATGCGTGAAATGCGCTCCGTATGGGCCAGCACCTTGCGGTCCTGCGCTGCATCAAAGAAGTGATAGCGGTTGCGGCCCGCTTGCTTCGAGACGTACATCGCCTGATCGGCGTTGCGCAGCAGCGTGTCCGGATCCGGGCCGTCCGCCGGGAAGCTGGCAATCCCGATGCTTGCGGAAACACTGACCTGGCGACCCTTGATGCTGAATGGCTCGGCAATGACCTGCAGCGTACGTTGCATCGCTGTTTCGCATTCGTTGAAACTGGCGGCGTGGATCAGCAAGACGAATTCGTCACCGCCCAGACGCGCGACGGTGTCGCAGGCACGCACGCTATTGCGCAGACGATCGGCCACCTCCACCAGCAGACTGTCGCCGGCATCGTGCCCCAGGGTGTCGTTGACCGGTTTGAAACCGTCCAGATCCAGATAGGCGACGGCGAGATAGCCTTTGTCGCGCTTGGCCTGGGCCAGGGCCTGGTGCAGGCGTTCAGCCAGCAGAACGCGATTGGGCAGGCGGGTCAGCGCATCGTAATGGGCCATGCGCTCCAGTCGTTGCTGCTGTTCCTTGAGGGTGGTGATGTCGGAAAAGATCAGGATGAAATTGACCATCCGCCCGTTGCTGTCGCGCACTGCGCTGGCGGTCAGCAATTCCGGAAAGCGCTCGCCATTTTTCCGCAATCCCCAGGTTTCGCCTCGCCAGTGGCCGACCGCCATCAGTTGCGGCAGGGCCGTTTCGAGGAATTCCGGTTGCGGGGCGCTGAAAAGCCGGGCAAGGAGATTGCCATCGGCCATGTCTTCGGGGCGGTAGCCCGTCAGTTCGCTGGCCATCGGATTCATCTCGATCAGCTGCCATTGCGCATCGGTGATGATGATCCCTTCGCGGGCTTCGGCAAATACGCTGGCGGCCAGCTGCAGCGAGATTTCGGCACGCTTGCGGTCGGTTATTTCTCTGGCGGTGCCCCGGTAGCCGGAAAAGCAGTCCTGGGCATCGAACAT
>JBIKLY010000061.1:0-22602 GCA_044359525.1 Rhodocyclaceae bacterium
TCACAACATAAATAATCAGCGAACCCTGGGCGCCCATGTAAAAACCGAACGGGAAGCCAAGAACCGTGATGTCGTTAAGTTCGCGCGCGAAGAAACTGACGACGAACGTGACGACGAACCATATGGCCAGCAAAAATGCTGTCATATTCAGGTTACGCTGCCAATAGTCTTTGTGCTTTTGTGTAAGCTGCATCTGAACCCCTCCTCCTTTGGTGTGGATTCCTAAAGCCCCGGGCAAAGCCCGGAACCGTCCTGGTCACCGCCTGCAGCCGCAACGCCATACTGTGTTTGTTAGCGGCTGCAATCAGTCACCACGACTTGGAGCTATTAAGCAAGGTGTGAATCGTCCTTGCTCTACCCCAAGCTGGAGGGAAGAATGCACTCACATCCTGACGCCAAACTTACAGCTTATGAAATAGGTAATAGATTTCCTGAAAAGAAAATCAAGGTTCAGCCGCAGGGTAGCGAACGGTCTCGACAAAGTCCTGCGTCGCCTGGCTTGGCGGGTCTGTCAGCAGACTGACAACAACGATGGTGACAAAGCCGATGGCTACACCCCAGACGCCGGCCGAGGTCGATTGAATGCCCAGCCACGGCTCCATGCCGATACCGTGGATGCCCAGCCAGGGAATGGTATCGAACTGCACGCGCACCATGTAGTAGAGCGTGATCAACAAGCCGACGATCATGCCGCTAACGGCGCCGGCCTGGTTCGCGCGCTTCCAGAAAATGCCGAGCACCAGTGCCGGAAAAAAGGCCGCGCCGGCGATCGAGAACGCCCAGGCAACCATGAACAGGATGCTCGCCGGCTTTTGTGCCGCGACCATCGCACCGATCACGGCGACCACCAGCAGCACGGCTTTCGAAACCACCAGCCGCCACTGCGTTGAAGCATTGGGCCGGTAAATCTTGTAATAAACGTCGTGTGACAACGAGCCGGCAATGGTCAGCAGCAAGCCATCGGCGGTCGACAAGGCGGCCGCCAGCGCGCCGGCGGCAACCAGCCCGGAAATCACATAAGGCAGACCGGCGATCTCCGGTGTGGCAAGAACGATCACATCGGGGTTGAGCGCGAGCTCAGCCAGCTGGAGGATGCCGTCGTGATTGATGTCCTCGATCGACACCAGGCCGATCTTGCCCCAGGCGCTGACCCAGTTGGGCAACTGTGCAATACCGGTATCGACGATGTTCGAATAGATTTCATACTTGGCAAACACCGCGTAAGCCGGCGCCGTAAGGTAGAGCAGCAGAATGAAAAACAGCGACCAGAACACCGAGTTGCGCGCGGCGCGCACCGAGGGCGTGGTGTAGTAGCGCATCAGCACATGCGGCAAGGCGGCGGTACCGACCATCAGGCAAAAAATCAGGGTGAGAAAATTCAAGCGCACGGTGTTTTGTGCTGCCTCATTTTCGCCGGGAAAGGCCGTGACGTGGTGCGTCGGCACGGTGCCGCGCTGCGCGGCAACACGCATCGCGCTATCCCAGCGATCCTTCGCCTGTTCCGGCGTTTGCGGCAGATCGCGGCGCTGGCGTTCAAGGGCTGCCACTTCGCGCATCTGCGCATCGCTGCCCTTGAGCTTGTTGATCTGTATCGACAGTCGCTGCTTCTCCTCGGTCAGAGAAGCCGGCAACTGGAGAATTTTTTCGTAATAGGCGTCGGCACGCTCGCGATAAAGACGGCGAACTTCAAGCTCGGCAGGCGTCGAAAAAATTTTTGTTTCGAGCACTGAAACCTTCTGTAAGACCTCGCCATAAACAATCTGCGGTATCGGCACCCCCGTCACCTTGAACGAGAGAATCGCCACCGGAGCGATATAGGCCACGATCAGGATGAAGTACTGGGCAACCTGCGTCCAGGTGACGGCGCGCATTCCACCCAGAAAAGAACAGACAAGAATGCCCGCCAGACCAACAAACACGCCGATCTCGAACTGCAGCCCGACAAAGCGGCTGGTAATGACGCCGACCCCGTAGATCTGCGCCACGACATAAACGAAGGAAGCGAGGATGGCTGAAAACACGCCGACCAGACGTGCCGCATTGCCACCGTAGCGCGCGCCAAGAAAATCGGGAATGGTGTATTGGCCAAAACGTCGCAGATAAGGCGCCAGCAGCAAGGCCACGAGAACATAACCGCCAGTCCAGCCCATGACATAGGCAAGGCCCTGGTAACCCGAGAGATAAAGTGTTCCCGCCAGCCCCATAAAAGAGGCGGCGCTCATCCAGTCGGCGCCGGTGGCCATACCGTTGAACACAGCAGGAATCCGCCGGCCGGCAACGTAGTACTCGGACACATTGGCAGTACGTGCCATTACGCCGATCGTTGCGTAAAGACAAATGGTCAAAAAGAGAAAAGCATAGCCGATCCAGCGTGGCGGCATGCCGTGGTACTCAAGCACCCCGAGTACCAGCACAAAAACAACGAAGGCGCCGGTATAGATGAGATAGAAACGCTGCAGTCGGGTAGAGATATCATTCATCGGTTGCTTACCTTAACCCGCACGGCGCATCCAGCGGCGCGATTTCTCGATCTGCATGAAGCCGGCCGGTGACGCGGCATTACGCTGCGCACCGCGGGCAATGGCCACCTGCAGCAGTTGCGCCGTGGCGTAGGCATCTGATACTGCGTTGTGGCGCTGGATGTTTTCAATACTGAACAAACCCAACCACTCATCCAGATCGACCTGCTCGGCAATGGTCTCGCGGAAAATATCGGGCATCACCCAGGCCAGATCGATCCACGGCAGATCGAACTTCAGACCGAGATGCTCACTCATCGCGTTCGCAATCATGGTCTGGTCAAACAGTGCGTGATAGGCGACCAGCGGCGACTTGCCGACGTAAGCGAGAAAGGTGATCAGCGCCTCGGCCGGGTCCATGCCGTCACGCTGCGCCGAACCGCCAATACCGTGAATGAGAATGTTGGCGTTGGTGCTGACATTCTCCTGGCGCAGCACGACTTCGAAGGCATCGTTGAAATCGATCACGCTATTGACCACCGCCACCGCGCCAATCGAGATCAGACGGTCCTTCTGCATGTTCAGGCCGCTGCTCTCCACATCGGCGACGACGTAGCGGCTGAGGTGATGCGGCAAACCGGCATCGGGCGCCGGCAAGCGCTTCCAGTCGGCAACCGCCTGCTGTTGCAGCGCCGTCAGCGGCACCTCCCGTGGCGCTTCGCTACTGAACAATCGGGCGAGCCAGCGCATGGCGTCAGGCCTGATAGTCAAGCTTGAGACGCTGCTGCAACTTGCGCACCTGACGGAACGACTCCTTCAGAATCCGCCGCTCAAGCTCGTTCAGTTGATCGGGGCGAATGAAGTTGTCACCCTCGCGTCCCTGCTCCTGTTCCAGGTGCTGGTGACGCAGGCGCATCAACTGGATAAAGCTGAAACCCTCGATAATCGAGGAAATTTCGTGCGACGGCACCTTCATTTTGACGCTCGCCAGTTTGAGTCGCTGCACGGTATTGGTATTGGCAACGCCCTGGGCCAGCGCAAAAATCCGTGCCGCATCGATGAATACCCGTGCGCCAAACTTCTTCAGATCGATGGTTCCCGGATGTTCCGGATCGGCGTCGGTAATGAAATCTCGAATCTTGCCCAGCGGGGGCTGAACCGTCAGCGCGTTCTCCGCCATCATGCGCATGAACAGCGGATTGCCGCGCACCAGCTCGAACAGCGTCAGACGCAGACGGTGCGCGAGGTTGAACTTGCCAAACAGCGGACGGAAGTCGAAGTAAATCGAGCCATTGAGCAAAGCCTGCGGCTCCGGCGTGCGCACCCAGGCGGAAAATTTCTGCTCCCATTGCTCAAGCGTCAGACACAGATCGGGGTTGCTGGCCATGATATTGCCCTTGCACAGCGGGAAGCCGACCTGATCCAGATCATTGTTCACGTCACGGGCAAAATCGAGCAGGCGCAGCTGGGTCTGCTCGCGATCCATGATGTCGGTGCACACATAGACAATCCCGTTATCCTGATCTGTGCTGAAGGTCTGCTCGTCACGCCCTTCCGAGCCAAAGGAAAGCCAGGCCCAGTCGATGCCGTAGAGGTCGTGACGATCGAGGTTGATCTGGATGACGCGGCGCGTCAAGGTGTCGTTGAGTGCCGAAATGAACTGCGTCAGCTGCTCGGCGCCGACGCCCTGTGCCAGCATGTTAAGCGCCAGTTGCCGCACATCAGCGGCAGCCTGGCGCAGCATGATGGTATCGGTTGAGGCATCAATCGACTGACGAATCTGGCGCAAACCGACGCGCTGCAGCGTGAACAAATCGCGCTCGGAAATGACGCCCTGCAGACGATCGCCTTCATCGACGACCAGCACATGACGAACGCCGAAAGTAGCCATTGCCAGCGCCGCATCGTAAGCGTTGGCGGAAATCGGCAAGGTTTGCGGCGTTGCGGACATCACCGAGGAAATCGGTTCGTCAAGTCCAACTCCGGGCAGAACAATGCGTTTCAGCACGTCGGACTTGGTGAAAATCCCCACCGGTCTGCTCTCGTCGTCGACCACAACCATTGAGCCGATATGCCCGTTGGCCATGGTCTCGATTACCTTGCGCACCGGCGTATCGGGCGGGACTGAAATCGGTGCCGACTTGATGATCGTCGTGAGCGGCGAATTCATCGTCTGCTGCTCGGCGGCGCGCTGCGCGAACTGCACCTGCAGTTGCTGCCGCGACTGGTTGAGCAGGCTGACAATGTATTGCGTGCAGTACAGGTTGAACACCGTGCTCTGGTGCATCAACTCAAGGAAATCGGCGACCGGCAACTCATAGCAGAAGACATCGTCGAGCGCGATGTAGCTATTGGTCGACGGGCGCTGCGCGGTGACCGAACCAATCGGAAAGCACTCGCCTGCGCCAAGGGTCATCGTCGAGTAATCAACGACATTGAGATCACCGGACTGCCGCGCCAGCACCTTGCCGCGCTGCAGGATATAGAAGGTGCTCACCACGCCCATCTCGGGCGTGACGATCGGCGTGTCTTTTGGAAAATACGCAAGCTTCAAACGCTCGGCGAGAAAACTCAACGCCTCCGGCTCCATGCGGTCGAACGGCGCATGCCGGCACAGAAACTCCGTGGTGGCTGCCAGCAGCATCCGTGTTGCGCTCGTGCTCATCGTCGCTTTTCTCCACGCACAAATAAACAGGCCGGCACGATAATGGCGCCGGCCTGGATTGCGGTCTTCATCGCCGCTTGTGGGCCCGATTCGTCAGCACCATTCGAAATGTGTATGGCGCTGCGAAGAGCATGTCTCTCGCTTCCCTGAGTTCAGTCAGCATCTCTCTCATCAGGACAATTGCATCTGGCTTCAAAACCCAACGCAGAGGCACAGAGGCGCAGAGATTACGCAGAGGAAAACAAAAGCTTCCCGTTTTTTGCCTTTCTCTGCGATTCCTCTGTGTCTCTGCGCCTCTGCGGTAGATTTAAGGTTCAAATGCGATACCCCATCTCTCTCATCAAGAGAGGCTGGTTGCTGCATCAACCAGCAGGCTGCTTGAGCTGCTCCAGGATCGCCGGGTTTTCCAGCGTCGAGGTATCCTGCGTAACTTCTTCACCCCGTGCCAGCGAACGCAGCAGGCGACGCATGATCTTGCCGGAACGCGTCTTCGGCAGGTTTTCACCGAAGCGGATGTCTTTCGGCTTGGCAATCGGGCCGATTTCCTTGCCGACGTGATCCTGCAGTTCCTTGATGAACTTCTTCGCGGCGTCGCCGGTCGGGCGAACCCCCTTGAGCACGACGAAGGCGCAAATGGCTTCACCGGTCAGATCGTCCGGACGGCCAACCACCGCAGCTTCGGCAACCATCGGATGCGAGACCAGTGCGGACTCGATTTCCATCGTACCCATACGGTGACCGGAAACGTTCAGGACGTCGTCAATACGGCCGGTAATGGTGAAGTAGCCGGTATCCGCATCACGAATGGCGCCATCGCCAGCCAGATACAGCTTGCCGTTGAAATCATCCGGGTAATACGATTTCTTGAAACGCTCCGGATCATTCCAGATATTGCGGATCATTGCCGGCCATGGCTTCTTGCAAACCAGGATACCTCCCTTGCCCCAGTCGAGCTCGGTGCCGGTTTCGTCGACCACGGAGAACATGATGCCCGGGAAGGGCAGCGTGCAGGAACCTGCGACCATCGGCGTCGCGCCCGGCAGCGGCGTGATCATGTGGCCACCGGTTTCGGTCTGCCAGAAGGTGTCGACGATCGGGCACTTGCTGCCGCCAACGTTTTCGTAATACCACATCCACGCCGACGGGTTGATCGGCTCGCCGACCGAACCGAGGAGGCGCAGCGAGGAAAGATCGTACTTGGTCGGTGCGACCGCCGGATTGGTATCAGCAGCCTTGATCAGCGAGCGGATGGCGGTCGGCGCGGTGTAGAAAATACTGACCTTGTGATCCTGGATCATCTTCCAGAAACGGCCGGCGTCCGGATAGGTCGGGATGCCTTCAAAAACCATCTCGGTGCCACCACAGGCGAGCGGGCCATAGGTGATGTAGGTGTGGCCGGTGACCCAGCCGATGTCGGCGGTACACCAGAAAATGTCGTCCGGCTTCAGGTCGAAGGTCCACTTCATGGTCAGGATGGCGTGCAGCAGATAACCGCCGGTCGAGTGCTGAACACCCTTCGGCTTGCCGGTTGAACCCGAGGTATAGAGCAGGAACAGCGGATGTTCGGCTTCGACCCACTCCGGCTCGCAAACGTCGGACTGGCCGGCAGTCAGGTCATGCCACCAGGTGTCGCGGCCGGCAACCATGTTGCAGGCGCCACCGGTACGCTGGAAAACGATCACGTCCTTGATCGACTCGCAACCACCGAGCGCGATGCCTTCATCGACAGCGGGCTTGAGCGGGATCTTCTTGCCGCCACGGCACTGCTCATCGGCGGTAATGACGGCAACGGCGCCTGCATCGTTGATGCGGTCGCGTACCGACTGGGCGGAGAAGCCGCCGAAAACCACCGAGTGAATTGCACCGATACGGGCACACGCCTGCATGGCAACAATGCCTTCAACGCCCATCGACATATAGATGACGACGCGGTCGCCCTTTTTGATGCCGCGCGAACGCAGGCCGTTGGCAAACTGGCTGACTTTGGCCAGCAGCGCCTTGTAGGTGATCTTTGTCACGGCGCCGTCGTCGGCTTCAAAAATCAGCGCAACCTTGTCGCCCAGGCCGGCCTCGATGTTGCGATCCAGACAGTTGTAGGAAACGTTAAGCTTGCCGTCGGCAAACCACTTGAAGAAAGGCGCATTGGACTCATCAAGCCCCTGCGTGAACGGAACTTTCCAGCTCACATGTTCACGTGCCAAACGGGCCCAGAAGCCCTCGTAATCCTTGTCGGCTTCCGCACACAGCGCCTTGTAAGCATCCATGCCGGAAATCGTGGCTTGCTTGACGAATTCGGCGGAAGGCTGAATAAATTGTACGGCTTCATTCTGGGACATAGACCATCTCCTGTGCAGTGTTCACGAATTTTACAAATGATTTAAGCAGTCGATGCAGCAGAGTCCCGGCAAGAAACCGGCACTCATAAACTGGCGCCACAACAGAGCAACATTACCACTGCAGCGCTGTCTTGTATAACGCTAATTGCTGGCCATTAGACGCTTTCAAGCTTACGCATCACTTACACTATTTCGTTGCAGCGCAGCATAAATCGGTATTTGGATTGGTGATAAAATTGCTGCCCCAAACACCACGAAAAACGCAAAAACCATGGCCACCAAGCCCACCATCGCAAAACTGGAAATGTTCATCTTCTGGAGCCGCTGGCTGCAGGCGCCGCTTTACCTCGGCCTGATCGTCGCGCAGGGCGTCTATGTCTACCTGTTCATGGTCGAACTCTCGCACCTGATCCAGAACTCGTTTTTCAGCAACGCGCACATCAACGAAACCGAGGTCATGCTGGTCGTACTTGGCCTGATCGACGTGGTGATGATCGCCAACCTGCTGATCATGGTCATCATCGGCGGTTACGAAACCTTTGTTTCAAGACTCGACCTCGAAGGCCATCCGGATCAGCCTGAGTGGCTCTCGCACGTCAACGCCGGCGTGTTGAAAATCAAGCTATCGACAGCGATCATCGGCATCTCATCGATCCACCTGCTGAAGACCTTCATCAACGCCGCCAACATGAGCCAGCACACCATCCAGTGGCAGGTCATCATCCATGTCGTATTCCTGTTCTCGGCAATGGCCATGGTGTGGGTCGACAAAACCATGAACCAGACGCTCGCGATGAGCAAAGCACACTCGCACTAACCAGAGAGAGCCCGAAATGACTACCATTCGCCAGGAAGACTTCATCCAGTCGGTCGCCGACGCCTTCCAGTACATCAGCTACTACCATCCGCTCGACTACATCAAGGCGCTCGGCGCCGCCTACGAGCGCGAACAGAGCGCTGCAGCAAAAGACGCAATCGCCCAGATCCTGACCAATAGCCGCATGTGCGCCGAAGGCCACCGCCCGATCTGCCAGGATACCGGCATCGCGGTAATCTTCCTCAAGGTCGGCATGGACGTGCGCTGGGACGCCACGCTCTCGGTGCAGGATATGTGTAACGAAGGCGTGCGCCGCGCCTACGGTAACCCGGACAACAAGTTGCGCGCATCGGTGCTGCTCGATCCGGCCGGCAAGCGTACGAACTCGAAGGACAACACGCCGGCTGTCGTGCATTACGAGATCGTTCCCGGCCACCACGTCGAAGTGATCTGCGCGGCAAAGGGCGGCGGCTCGGAGAACAAATCCAAGTTCTACGCGCTCAACCCCTCCGACTCGATCGTCGACTGGGTGCTCAAAACCGTACCGACGATGGGCGCCGGCTGGTGCCCGCCGGGCATCCTCGGCATCGGCATCGGCGGCACGCCGGAAAAGGCCATGCTGCTGGCCAAGGAATCGCTGATGGCGCCGGTCGACATGCACGAATTGCTTGCCCGTGGCGCAAGCAACCGCGTCGAGGAACTGCGTCTCGAACTGTACGAGAAAGTAAACGCCCTCGGCATCGGCGCACAAGGCCTCGGCGGCCTGACCACCGTACTCGACGTGAAAATCCTCGACTATCCGACACACGCCGCCTCGCTGCCGGTCGCCATGATCCCGAACTGCGCCGCGACGCGTCACGCGCACTTCCACCTCGACGGCTCTGGCCCGGCCATCCTGACGCCGCCCGACCTCAACGAATGGCCGAAGGTCAACTGGGCGCCGGATACTGAAAAATCGACGCGAGTGAATCTCGACACGCTGACGCCGGCCGAAGTGGCCGCCTGGAAGCCGGGTCAGACCCTGCTCCTCAATGGCAAGATGCTGACCGGCCGCGACGCCGCGCACAAGCGCATCCAGGATATGTTGGCAAAAGGCGAGAAGCTGCCGGTCGACTTTACGAATCGGGTGATCTATTACGTCGGCCCGGTCGATCCGGTACGCGACGAAGCCGTCGGCCCGGCCGGCCCGACTACTGCCACACGTATGGACGGCTTCACCGAAATGATGCTGGCGCAAACCGGCCTGATCTCGATGGTCGGCAAGGCCGAACGTGGCCCGAAGGCGATTGAGGCGATCCAGAAACACAAGTCGGCCTACCTGATGGCTGTTGGTGGCGCCGCCTATCTGGTCGCCAAGGCGATCAAGACGGCGAAGGTCGTCGGTTTCGCCGATCTGGGCATGGAAGCAATCTACGAGTTCGACGTAAAAGACATGCCGGTGACGGTCGCGGTTGATTCTTCCGGCATCTCGGTGCACAACACCGGGCCCAAGGAATGGCAGGCAAAGATCGGCAAGATTCCGGTTAAAGTCGCCTGATCGGCACGTTGCAACCAATACGAAGCCGGCAGCACGCCGGCTTCGTATTTTCACACAGGGCAAACCCCATGAGCATCGAGCACCACAGCAACAAGGCCTGTTTCGTCGAAGCAGCGCAGACGCTCAACGCGGCCATCAACTAGTCCAGTTCATGATCGGCGTCTTTGACAGCGGCATCGGTGGCCTGTCGGTACTGGCGGCGATTGCGCGCGTCCTGCCGCAGGCTGATCTCGTCTACCTTGCCGATACCGCCCACCTGCCCTACGGCGACAAGGACGACGCTTTCATCCGCCGCCGCGTATTGACGATCGGAGCGCATCTCGTCGAACAAGGCTGCACGCTCATCGTCGTCGCCTGCAACACGGCCACCGCCGCTGCCGTCGCGGCTTTTCGCGAAACCTTCCCGGAGATCCCGGTGGTTGGCGTCGAACCCGGCGTCAAACCGGCCGCCGCCGCGTCGAAAAGCGGCCGCATCGCTGTTCTGGCCACGGCATCGACGGCGCGCAGCGAACGACTGGCGCATCTCATCCGTCAACACGCCGGCAAGGTCCAGGTCGACGTCGAAGCCTGTCCTGGCTGGGCCAGCATGGTCGAGTCGTTGCAGCTCGATGGCCCGGCCTTTACCGAAGAAGCCCGCCGCCACCTCACCCCGCTGCTCGCCGCCGGCGCTGACCAGATCATCCTCGGCTGCACGCACTACGCCTTCCTCGCGCCGGTGCTTGAAGAGATCATCGCCGGGCGCGCACAACTGGTCGACGTCGCCGATGCCGTCGCCCGCCAGTGCGTCCGCCTGGCCGGCGCATCGGCGCTCGGCAAGGGCCGCCTCACCCTGCTCGCCAGCGCGCACCCGGAGCGCCTGCAAACTGCGCTTCCGGCGCTCGGGCTCAACTGGCTGACACCGAGGCTAAGCGGCCCGGCCCGACGAATCGCCGCATAGCGTCCGAACAAGGAAAAACCGATGTACCTGCCCAAACATTTCGCCGAGCCGCGTATCGAGGCAATGCACGAACTGATACGCGCGTATCCCCTGGCGACGCTGGTGACGCTTACCGCGAACGGCCTCGATGCCAACCACATTCCGCTGCAACTCGTCGCCGATGCAACGCCATTCGGCACACTGCAAGGACACGTCGCGCGCGCCAATCCGCTGTGGCAGGACTTCAATGAGAAGGTCGAGGTGCTGCTCATTTTCCAGGGGCCCGATGCCTACATTTCGCCGTCGTGGTACCCGAGCAAGAAGGAAAACGGCAAGGCGGTGCCAACCTGGAACTACTCGGTTGTTCATGCGCACGGCACGTTGTGCGTGATCGACGATGCCAGCTGGGTGCGCGCGCAGATCGAGGCGCTGACGACGCGGCACGAGGCCGCGCTCCCTCACCCGTGGGCGGTCGGCGATGCGCCGCATGACTACACGGAAAAGCTGATCGGCGCGGTGGTCGGCATCGAGATCGTCATCAGCCGCATCGAAGGCAAATGGAAGACCAGCCAGAACCAGCCGGCGGAAAATCAGGCTGGCGTGGTCGAGGCGCTGCGCCGCAGCGACAATGTGGCGATGGCTGACCTGATCGAAGCGCGAGCAAAAACGGTCGACCAGTGAAACTGACTGCCGACGCACTCCCCGCTGCCGTCGCCATCATCGGCGGCGGCCCGGCCGGCCTGATGGCGGCGGAAGTGCTGAGCCGCGGCGGCGTGCAGGTCGACCTCTACGATGCGATGCCCTCGGTCGGCCGTAAGTTCCTGATGGCCGGCAAGGGCGGCATGAACATCACGCATTCGGAACCGGCGACCGCCTTCCGGGCGCGCTACGGCACGCGCCAGGACCGCATCGCACCGCTGCTCGACGCCTTCGGGCCGGACGCTGTGCGCGACTGGATGCGGGAACTGGGTTTTGCCTCCTTCGTCGGCAGCTCCGGGCGCGTTTTCCCGACCGACATGAAGGCCGCGCCACTACTGCGTGCCTGGCTGCAGCGGCTGCGCGAAGCCGGTGTGCGCTTTCACATGCGGCATCGCTGCTGCGGCCTTGCGCGTAGCGCAAGCGGTCGGACAGAACTTCGTTTTGCAACGCCCGCTGGCGAACATCTGACCGAAGCCGACAGCGTGATTCTGGCGCTCGGCGGCGGCAGCTGGGCGAAGCTTGGCTCCGATGGCCGTTGGGTGAGCATGCTTGAACAGGCCGGCGTTGCCGTCGCGCCGCTACGCCCGTCGAACTGCGGCTTTGACGTGAACTGGAGCGACCATTTTCGCGAGCGTTTTGCCGGCCAGCCGGTCAAATCGGTGGTCGCCTCATTCACCGACGCGGTCGGCATTCATCATCAGCGGCAAAGCGAATTCGTCGTCAGCGAAAACGGCGTCGAAGGCAGCCTGATCTACGCCCTGTCGGCGCCGCTGCGCGACAAGATCGCCGCCGATGGCGCCGCAACGCTGCATCTCGACCTGCTGCCCGGCCACGAGCTGCCGCGCGTGATCGCCGAGATCGCCCACCCGCGCGGTGCCCGCTCACTCTCCAGCCATCTGCACAGCCGCCTCGGCATCAAGGGCGTCAAGGCCGGCTTGCTGCGCGAGTTCGTCGCGGCCGAGGATTTTGCCCACCCGCAACGTCTTGGCGCAGCGATCAAGGCCTTGCCCCTACCGCTTGTTGCGCCGCGCCCGCTCGACGAAGCGATCAGCAGCGCCGGCGGGGTAATGTTCGAAGCGCTCGATACACAGTTGATGATCGACAATTTGCCCGGCATTTTCTGCGCCGGCGAGATGCTGGATTGGGAAGCGCCGACCGGCGGCTACCTGCTCACCGCCTGCTTCGCCAGCGGTCGCGCTGCGGGACTCGGCGCGCTGGCCTGGCTGTGTCAAAGGCGGTAAAAATCCACCACGGAGACAAAAGGCACAGAGAATCACAGAGAAAATCATCTGCTTTAAAGATTTTCTCTGTGTTTCCTCCGTGCCTCTGTGCCTCCGTGGTAGGTGTTGAGTGGTTCTCATGCCCGTTCAGCGCACATGCCAGGCCTCTATGGTGCTAACCTGATGCCCCGAACGATCAACCGCCATGAATAAACCAAACGCCCCCACCATCCACGAATACGCCGCCTGGACGCTGGCAGTGCTGGGCATCTTCTTCGTCCTCAAATTTCATCTGCTGCCGGCGCTGATTGCCGGGCTGCTGGTCTATGAATTGGTACATGTCTTCTTTCCGCTCTTTGTCCGCCATCTGTCGACCGGACGCGCCAAAGGCGTCGCAGTCGGCCTGATCGTCCTGCTGGTCCTCGGCCTGGTTGCCGCAGCGAGCTTCGGCATCATCGTCTACATGAAGAGCGAGGGTGGCAGCCTGTCCGCGCTGCTCGCCAAGATGGCCGACATCCTCGAAAGTTCACGCGCCACACTGCCCAAGTGGCTGGCTGCCTACCTGCCGAGCAGCGCCGAAGGCATCAGCGACAACCTGAGCCACTGGCTGCGCGAACACGCCGCCGAACTGCAGCTGATCGGCAAGGAAACCGGCCACATACTGGCGCACATGCTGATCGGCATGGTCATCGGCGCCATGGTTTCGCTGCGCGAAGCCAGTGCAACAGACAGCAACGGCCCGCTCGCCAAAGCACTCGCCGAGCGCATTTTCCGCATGGGCGAGGCCTTCCGCCGTATCGTCTTTGCACAGGTGCGCATCTCGGCGATCAACACCGTATTCACGGCGATCTATCTGGCCCTCCTATTACCGCTGTTCGGTGTGAGCCTGCCGCTGACCAAGACGATGATCGTCGTCACCTTCATTGCCGGGCTGCTACCGGTGATCGGCAATCTGATTTCGAACACGGTGATCTTCGTCGTCAGCCTGGCGCATTCGCCGGGCGTGGCGATGTCCTCGCTCGGCTTCCTCATCGTAATCCACAAGCTCGAATATTTCCTCAACGCGCGCATCGTCGGTACGCAGATCAACGCCAAGGCCTGGGAACTGCTCACCGCCATGCTGGTGATGGAAAGCGCCTTTGGCCTGCCCGGCCTGGTCGCGGCACCGATCTGCTACGCCTGGCTGAAAGACGAGCTCAAGCAGCGCGGGCTGATCTGATGCACATCTGGGTCGATGCCGATGCCTGCCCCAAGGTCATCAAGGACATCCTCTTTCGCGCCGCAACACGCACGAAGATTTCACTGACTCTGGTCGCCAATCAGACGCTCTACGTACCGCCCTCACCCTACATCCGCAGCGTGCAGGTACCGGCCGGATTCGATGTCGCCGACAACGAGATCGTCAAACGCGTCAGCCCCGGCGATCTGGTGATCAGCAGCGACCTGCCGCTTGCTGCCGATGTCATCGCGAAAGGCGGCCACGTTTTAAGCCACCGTGGCGAATGGTATTCGGCAGCCAATATCGGCCCGCTGCTCAACATGCGCGACTTCATGGACAATCTGCGCGCCAGCGGCGTGCAGACCGGCGGCCCACCGCCGATGAGCCAAAGCGAGAGCAAGGCGTTCGCCGGGCATCTGGACCGCTTTCTGGTACAGCAAGCGTAAGTACAGCTCGCTTAGCCGAGAGATTACGGCCATTTGGCTTGAAGGGACTTCCTGCGCTGACTTTCCACGCCAGGAAATTTGCCGCCAAGCACATCTCAGAAATAAGCTGATTTAGCCCCCAAGGCGTTGTCCCTATGGGGTCGCCTGCAAAACGGGGTGGAAGAGATTTTCGGTTTCTGGATGGCACAGCCGCCCGCGCGGAATTTTCAATGCCATGCCGCTGCCGCAAGAACAGTGAGACTTTCGACGAACAGGCCGTTTCAGGCGCGGAGCAGATCGAGCGACGGGTATGGGCCGTCGAGCACCTTCGCCGAGGGCACACCCCACCAGCGCTCAAGGGCTGTTGCATAAAGGCTACGAAAATCGACCGAGAATGGCGGATTGCCGTTGCCGTCGAGCCGATCCAGCCGCGGCACCTCACCGTACAGCCCGCCGCGCACTCGACCGCCGAGCACGAAATGCGGCGCTGCCGTGCCATGATCGGTGCCATTGGACTGATTCTCTTTCGGCCGACGGCCGAATTCTGCGTAGGTCATGACCAGCATATCGTTCCAGCGCCCGAGTTCGCCGAGCGCATTTTTTAGCGCCAGCAAGCCCTCGGCTAACTGTTTGAGCAAGTTGGCATGGGTGCCGGGCTGGTTCTGGTGCGTATCGAAGCCACTCAGTGTCAGACGCAGCGCCGCGACGCCGCCCTTTCCACTGCCGGAGGCGAGTACCTGACAGCCGGTTTTTACGGCATTACCGAAGGCGCCGCCGGGAAAAACGGTTTTGAAAACATAGGCGGTGTTGAGTCGGCTCGCGGCGTAGGCAACATCCGATTCAACCTTGAGCAGATGCTTCAAGGCCGCATTGCCGCTGGCTTCGGCTGGGTGCGCGAGTTTCGCCGCGCGCAGAAACTGATCGGTATTGCTCAGCGCGATGGCGCGCGTACCGGCACCGGCAAGCGGGCCGAGTTCGCTGGCGCCGACCAGCACGCCATCGGCGACATAGGATGCAGGCGTCGGGTTGGCGGCGAAAGCGCGTGCCAGCCAGCCGTCGTGCAGAAATTCATCGCTTTTCGAGGCGGTATCCCAGATCTCGATCGAACGAAAATGCGAAAGATTGGGCGCCGGGTAACCGACCGTCTGCACAATCGCCAGCTCGCGCGCCTGCCACAGCGCCATCAGGGGTTGCAGGGCGGGATGCAGCGCGCTGCGCTCGTCAAGCTGCAACACGTCTTCGCGCTTGATGCCGATGCGCGGGCGGAGGCGGGCGTATTCGGGGTCGGCAAACGGAATGACGGTATTGAGGCCATCGTTGGCGCCCTTCAGCTCCACCAGGATCAACAGGCGGCTATAGTCCGGCCCGGCTGCCCAGGCCAGCTGCGGTGAAAGCGAAACAAAGCCGGTTGCAGCAAGCCCTTTGAGAAAATCGCGACGTTGCATCTGCACCTCCCTATTTCAATTGGTACGCCGGATCAAGCGCCAGCGCGCGAACCAGCGCCACCCCCTGAATATCCGTTGCCGGCAGGACACTGGGCGGCAGCGGCAACAGCGCCGCAAGCACCGAGGCACGATCCGGGAATTGCGCCAGCCAGTGCTGCGCATCGAAGCGGATGTCCATCAGCGCCTGCACCATGCGCATGCGGGTGTCGCCCTCAAGCGCGACGGCGCCCTTGCCGAACTCCTCACGCAATTGCTGAACGCGGCGGCGCGATTGCATCGGCGCATCTTCATAGCGCATATCCACGCCATCGGCGCGGCGCGCTGGCTCAATGAAATCTTCACTGCGCAGCAGGCGTTCGACGAAACTCTTGCGCGCCATCAACGTGGTTGAATTGATCCATGCCTCGCCGCCCGGCCAGCCCTTGACGTTCGGTGGCGCAAACAGATCCTGCCCGAGATTGCGCAGCGTAAAGGCCAGCGGCAGCGCATCGCTGATCCGGATATCGAGCGTACGGACGCTGCCCACCACCAGATCAGCCGGCGACTTGACCAGCGTTGCGCGATTCTCCCTGGCCCAGAAATGCGGCGACAGCAGCAAGGCACGCAGCGCCGCCTTCATTTCGTAACCCGAGTCGCGGAAATTTGCCGCAACGCGCTGAACTGCTCGCGCATCGGGCTGTGGTGAAACGAACTCGCGCCACAGCTTGCCGGCGATGAACTCGGCGGCAGCCGGCTGGCGCAGAAGAATATCGAGCACCGCATCACCGTCGAAATCGCCCTCGACGCCGAGCACGCGCTTGATACCGGTGTCGTGCGCCGGTGCGCGCCATTTGAACTCACCGCTTTCCGGCTCGACGCTCCAGCCGGTAAAGGCACGCGCGGCTTCCTTGATGTCCTGCTCGCTGTAATGCCCCTCGCCAAGCGTGAACAGCTCCATCACCTCACGGGCGAAGTTCTCGTTCGGGCTGCCCCTGCGGTTGGTGGCGGAATCCAAGTAAACGATCATCGCCGGGTCTTTGCCAACGGCGTGCAGCAACTCGCCAAAATTGCCCAGCGCATGGCGGCGCAACAGGAGATTCTGCTGCAACAGCAAGGATGCAGATTTGACCTTCTGCTGGCTTGAGACGAAATGGTTGTGCCAGAACAGCGTCATCCGTTCGCGCAGGGCGTCGGCCGGGGTCGGCGCCGAAACCATTTCTTGCAGCCACCACGCCCGCAGGCCAAGGACTTTTTGCGCTTCTGCACGGATCAGTATCTTTTTCTCGTCTTCCGAGGCATTCCTGACGCGTAGCGGCGAAACAAACTCGACCACCAGCGGGGCGTTAAACGGCTCGGTACGCCGCGATGCGAGCAACCGATCGACTGCCTGCTCGCGCGTCAATCGGGCAAATTCAGCGACCTCACGCGGTGGCGCACCGAAGCCGGTACGGTTGAGTAAATGACGGGCGTCATCGCTGCCCTGCATCGGCGCACGAACGGCAGCAAGTGAATTGAGGCTGAGCAGCAGCGCCCACAGGCCAATGGCCGTGGAAATCAAGCGGAACATGTGCCCTCCGGAATGACTAGCGGCGTTGCGGGTAGATGTCGCGGCCGGCGTCGTGGATATCGCGTCGCAATTGGCGCCGCTCTTCGGGAGAAAGACGCTGGCGTTGCTGTTCGCCGGCATTGCGCTCCTCGCGACGCTGAAAGCGCTGCGGCTCGTCGCGCTGGAAATTCGGCGCCTGCGGCTGGCGTTGCGGCGCATTCTGCCGGTTTGCCTCGCGCTGATGAAAACGCCCGTTGCCCTGGTTGGCCTGCACCAGCGGCGCCGCCAAAGCGAGCGCCAGCGCCAGCAGTAGCGGGAGCTTCCATCTCCGGTTGATCATCGCCATCATCATTTCCAGCCTCGAACTTTGCTTGCATCAGCGCCGCACATTCACCAGAATCTGGTTCGCATCACGGCCCATATCCTGCGCCACAGCAACCATCTGCGCGGCTGACAGATCGCCTGCTTTCCATTTTCCGGATGCGACCATCACCAGTGCGCCGATTATCATGCTCAATATCAGCTTGTCCATTTTGCACTCCTTCGACGATTCAGGGAATGTCCGTCACTTGCTTAGCGACGTTGCGGCCAGTGTGCAAGCCAGATGTAACGGATGTTTGTGCGCTTTGACGGCAATTGTAAGAATTTGTAACCCGGGCACTGCATAGCAAAATTTGCTCACACGCGGCCAGCCGCCCCCTCCTCGGCCGCGCGCTTTCCGGTTAGGATTCGCCCATGGCTGAAAGAAAAATTCTCGTCGTCGATGACGACCAAAGGTTGCGCGATCTGCTGCAGCGCTATCTCGGCGAACAGGGCTTTGTCGTCAAGGCGGCCGAGAATGCCGGCGCCATGGACAAATGGCTGAGCCGCGAAACCTTCGACCTGATCGTTCTCGACCTGATGCTGCCCGGCGAAGACGGCCTCTCGATCTGCCGCCGCCTGCGCACCGGCGATGTACGGCAGGCAATCATCATGCTCACCGCCAAGGGCGACGAAATTGACCGCATCGTCGGCCTTGAAATGGGTGCCGACGACTACCTGCCCAAGCCCTTCAACCCGCGTGAGTTGGTGGCCCGCATCCAGGCCGTGCTGCGCCGGCAGGTTGCCGCCGTGCCTGGCGCACCGAGCGCCGAGGACCAGCGGGTCAGCTTCGGCGGCGTCGAAGTCGATCTGGCGACGCGCACCCTGAAACGCGGCGAGGAATTCCTGCCGCTGACTACCGGCGAATTTGCCGTACTCAAGGCCCTGCTCCAGCACCCGCGCCAGCCGCTGTCGCGTGACCGCCTGATGACGCTGGCGCGTGGCCGCGAGCAAGGCCCGTACGACCGCGCAATCGATGTGCAGGTCTCCCGTCTGCGCAAGCTGATCGAACCCGACCCGGCCACGCCGCGCTATCTGCAAACCGTCTGGGGCTTCGGCTACGTATTCATTCCCGATGGTTTGGCAAAATGAGCCTGACGCAATGAAGTTGCTCCCGCGCACGCTGCTGGTGCGCACTTTTATGCTCGTCAGCCTGCTCCTTTTCGTTACCGTCGCTACGTGGCTGAGCCTGTTTGCGCTCGCTGAACGCGAGCCACGCGCCCGGCAGCTGGCGCAACTCACGGTCAGCGTCGTCAACCTCACGCGCGCCGCGCTGGTTTCTGCCGATCCGGTCAAACGCCACGGCCTGCTGCGCGAACTGGCCGAACGTGAGGGCGTTCGTCTCTACCCGGCCGAGCCGACCGATGTTCTTACCCCCTTGCCTGAGCAGCCATTTTTCAAACTGATGGTTGATGCGGCGCAAGCCCAGCTCGGACCAACAACACGCTTTGCCATTGAGGTGAACGGACAACACGGAATCTGGGCCAGTTTTTCACTGGAGGAAGACGGCGAAGACGACTTCTGGGTGATGCTGCCCGGCGAACGCGCCGAACGTGATTTTCCCTGGCACTGGCTGGCCTGGGGTGGTGCGTCACTGGCACTGGCGCTGCTTGTCACCTGGCTGATCGTCTCGCGCGTCACCCTGCCCCTGCGCGCACTGGCACGCTCGGCACGTGAAGTCGGTCGCGGCCGCCATCCCGAGCCATTGGCCGAACGTGGCTCGGTCGAGTTGCAGCAACTTGCCGCAGCCTTCAACCGGATGTCGGAAGATCTGCGCCGCAACGAGGCGGAGCGCGCCGAAGTACTGGCCGGTATCTCGCACGATCTGCGCACGCCGCTCGCCCGCCTGCGCCTGGAGGCGGAAATGTCGATTGCCGATGCAGACGCACGCGACGCGGTGAGCAGCGACATCGAACAGATGGACGGAATCATCGCCCAGTTTTTAGACTATGCACGCGGCGAGGTGGGCGAATCACCCGAAGCAGCCGACGTTAACGCACTGGTGACACAAGCTGCCACCACGCAACAGCGCAACGCCGAACCGGCCAGGCTCTCACTCGGCGCGCTACCGCTGACACGCATTCATCCAAAGGCACTGAGCCGCGCACTGGTCAACCTGATCGAAAATGCCCGCAAGTACGGCGGTGACGTGATCGAGATTGAAACACACAACGAAAACGGTGAAATCCTGATCGACGTCCTCGACCGCGGACCAGGCATCCCGGCGGGCGAAACAGATCGTCTGAAACGCCCCTTCACCCGCCTCGAAAGCGCACGCACCAACGCCACCGGCACGGGCCTCGGGCTGGCCATCGTCGAACGGATTGCACGCTTGCATGAAGGCAAACTGGAGTTGTTGCCGCGTGACGGAGGCGGCCTGGTTGCACGCCTGCGTCTACCGGTCACTGGCGGAACAGCGCTTACTGCATGAATAGCGCAATATCGATCTTCCATTTGCCCGGCGATTCGTGGCCGACGATCTTGTCTGCACCACCGGCCCCCATCGCTTTCGACAAATCGACATTTTCCGGCGTGATGTAGTAATTCCGATTGGCATCGAAAACGACGCGTACCACCGGTGTCAGCAGATTGCTTTCGCGCTGTTCTATGACGATGCCAAGGCGACCACTCTCCAGACGAACCAGCGTGCCAACAGGATAGATACCAACGCTTTTGACAAACACCTGGACAAGCTCCGGGTCGAAATGAAACTTGCTCCACTCGAACAGTTTGCGGATTGCCTCAGCCGGCCCCATGGGCCGGTGATAGCAACGATCCGAGGTGATTGCGTCATAGACATCGACAATCGCCGTCATCCGTCCGACTTGTGAAATTTCCATTCCCTTGAGCCGGTTCGGATAGCCGCTGCCGTCAAAGCGTTCGTGATGCAGCTCAAGCGGCTCGAAAGCGATTTGCGGAACACCGGGCATCTGGCGCAGCAGATCCGAACCAAGCACCACATGCGATTTCATGTGCAGGAACTCTTCATCCGAAAGCTTGGCGGGCTTGTTGAGCAGCGCAAGATTGACCCGCATCTTGCCGATGTCGTGCAACAAGGCGCCGAGGGCAACATCGTGCGTCGTCGCGACGTCGAGCCCGACCGCTTTGGCGAAGGTGGTCAGCATGGTGCACACGCTGACCGAATGGAGAAACGTATAGTCGTCGTAATGCTTCAGCCGGCGCATGCTCTGCATCGCGTTGCCATTGCGCATCACCGAACCGGTAATTTTTTCGACAACCGCCTTGCTCGGCCCGATCTCGATCTGCCGGCCGAGACGAATGTCGTCCATCACGCCACGAATGACCCGTGTCGCCTCGGTAAAGGTATTTTTGGCACGCGACATCTCTTCGGCGAGCGACACCTGACGCTCGGGAATCGTCGGCTTGCTGCTCTCGGCAATCGATTCAAGCTGGCGGTCAGTCTGCGCCGCCGCTTCCCGAAGCGTCGGCGCGTCATCAATATCGAGGCCGCGTGCCGTATTGATGAACAGTTCCTTGACGCCACTCGCCAGGACTTTCTGAACCTGTTCTTCACTGTCGATTTTCATGCTGTTCAGCACGAAGGGGTGATCCAGCCAGCCCGCATTGAAATCGCTGACATACATGCCAACCCGCAACTGCCGGACCTGGATTTTCTTGATCATCAGATTCCCGATGACACGTCGGTCAGTTCACTTTCAATCAACACCACGGCTTCGGCCGACACACCCTCGCCACGCCCGACAAAACCAAGCCGTTCAGCAGTTTTTGCCTTGACGTTGACACAGCCCTCAGCCACCTGCAAATCGGCCGCGATATTGCTCACCATCTGCGGGACATGCGGCGCCATTTTCGGCTGCTGCGCGAGAATCGTTGCATCGACATTGCCGACCCGCCAGCCGGCCTGGGCCAGCAGCGCCACCGTCGCGCGCAGCAACACGCGGCTGTCGGCGCCGCGATAGCGTTCGTCGGTATCGGGAAAATGCCGGCCGATGTCACCGAGCGCCGCAGCGCCGAGCAGCGCATCGGTAATCGCATGCAGCAACACGTCGGCGTCGGAATGGCCGAGCAGGCCGGAACTGTGCGGAATCGCCACGCCACCGATGATCATCTGGCGCCCGGGGACCAGCGCGTGGATATCGCAGCCCTGACCGATACGCATCTTTCGTGCCGTCATTCGCATCTTCCTTGCAGGATCAATTCCGCCAGACGCAGGTCGGCAGGGTAAGTGACCTTGAGATTGGTCGCATCGGCACGCACCAGTTTCGGCCACAGACCAGCCGCTTCAATGGCGCCGGCTTCGTCGGTTACGCCCGGATGATCGGCCAGCGCCCGTAACAACACGCCGTAACGAAACATCTGCGGCGTCTGCGCCTGCCACAGGCCGTCGCGCGGCTCGGTCGCGGCCACACGCTGCGTGGTATCAGCGCGCTTCAGCGTATCCGCCACCGGTACAGCAAGAAGTCCGCCGACCGGGTCATCGGCCAGTTCATCGCACAGCGCGGCGAGCATGGCCTGCGACAGGCAGGGGCGCGCCGCATCATGCACCAGCACCCAGTCGTCGTCGGCCGCCGCCGTTTCTGCCGCCGCCAGGCCATTGGCCACGCTCTGCGCACGCGTCGCGCCGCCGCAAAATACCGTTTCCAGCTTCGGCCCGAGGCTTGTCCAGTCGTAGGTTCGCCACCATTCGTCGGCAGGCGAGAGAACGACCCAGACGCGGTCAATGCGTTCGCAGCGACACAGGGCGGTGAGCGTATGATGAATCAGCGGTTTGCCGGCCAGCGGCAGATATTGCTTCGGCATCTCGGCAGCGAAGCGCGATCCGCTTCCGGCGGCAGGAATAATTGCATAGTGGCGTGGCATGGCGTAATTTTAACGGAATACACCGACCCACGCAGGCGCATCAGGGTGATTGTATTTGGTGTCAAAACCCAACGCAGAGGCGCAGAGACGCTGAGATGACGCAGAGAAAGTCAAATTCTTGCCCATATCTTTGCTTT
>JBIKLY010000136.1:0-5414 GCA_044359525.1 Rhodocyclaceae bacterium
TGTAGCCGACGATAAGCGTCGGGTTAGCGCAGCGTAACCCGACGCGTGCGCTTGCCAAGGCCGATGTCGGGTTACGCGATGAAGCCCTAACCCGAATCTACGAAAGTCTGGGCAACGCTTTCGATTGCATTCTGGCGCTTGCGGAATCTGGCGAATGCGGCACAATCGTGCAACAAGAAAAATATTGCACGGGGAGAGTATTGATGAGTTCGCTGAATCCGATGAATCCGCTGGATCAGGTCTGCAGTCAGGCAATTACCCAACACAAGCCGGCGCTTGCCGCGGCGCTGGTTGAGCGCGAATTCGCCCGCCACCCCGAGCTGGTCGCCCGCTATGGCGCGATTGCCCGCGAAAAATCCCTGCAGGATGCCGGCTACCACCTTGACTGTCTGGCGCAGGCGGTTGCCGCCGGCAACCCGGCGCTGTTTGCCGATTATGTCGGCTGGGCGAAAGTCGTGCTCGCCCGGCGCGGTGTCCTCGCTGCCGACTTTGCCTTTCACCTTGAATGCATGGACGAAGCGCTGGTCACGGTGCTGGCGGCTTTTCTGCCGGAAGACGGCCTGGCGCCGGCCCGTGCGATCATCGCGCACGGCCTGCGCCTGCTGCCGCTGCTGCCCGATGATCTGCCCAGCCTGATCGACGCCGGCGAGCCGAATGCGGCACTTGCCCACCAGTATCTGCAGGCACTGCTGCGCAGCGAGCGGGCCACCGCCAGCCGGTTGATCCTCGATGCGGCCGATGCCGGTATCGGCGTCAAGGATCTCTATCTCAATGTCTTTCAGCGCACGCAATACGAGATCGGCCGCCTGTGGCAGACCAACCACATCAGCGTTGCGCAGGAGCACTACTGCACGGCGGCGACGCAGCTGATCATGTCGCAGCTCTACCCGCGTATTTTTGGCAGCGAAAAGAACGGGCGCAGTTTCGTCGGCGCCTGCGTTTCGGGCAATCTGCACGAGATCGGCGTGCGCATGGTCGCCGATTTCTTCGAGATGGAAGGCTGGGACACGCACTACCTCGGCGCCAGTACGCCGGCCGATGGCATTATCCAGTTGCTTGCCAGTCGGCAGATCGATGTGCTCGGCATTTCGGCGACGCTGCCCGGCCACCTCGACGAAGTCGCTGCCCTGATTCGCCGCGTGCGTGCCGCGCCGGGCTGCGAGAAACTGATTGTGCTGGTTGGCGGCTACCCGTTCAATATCGACCGCGCACTGTGGGAGAAAATCGGTGCCGATGGCCACGGCAGCGATGCCGCGGTGGCGATTTCGCTCGCTGCGCAACTCACTGCACGGAGCGAAGTCCGGGTATGAACCCTTGCGACGAAGGTATCGCCCTGCGCTGCGATGAAGACGGCATCGTCCAGGAGGTCGTGCGCGATGCCCTGCAGCTGGCGGATCGCGTGCCGCCCGGCGCGAGTATTGTTGCGCTGGCCGACGCCGTCGATGTTGCCAAGGCACGTAACTTCCTGCACGAGCTGCAACAGAAGCGCGCGGCCTTCGATTGGGAGATCAGCGTAAGTGGCCCCGCCGGGCTGCAGACCATGCACTTTGCCGGCGGCGAAATTGAAGGCGGTTTTCTGGTCATCGTTGCCCGCACGCGCGGCGGTCTCGAACTGCTCAATACCGAACTGATGCGCATCAACAACGAGCAGATGAATGCCCTGCGCAGCGCCAGCCGTGAGGTGGCGCGGCTCAACGAGACCAGCAAGTACCGCCGGCGCGGCGATGAGTCGGTCTACGACGAACTGACGCAGGTCAACAACGAGCTGACCAACCTGCAGCGCGAGATGGCCAAGGCCAACGCCGAGCTGGCGCAGCTCAACGAGCAGAAAAACCGCCTGCTCGGTATGGCGGCGCATGACCTGCGCAGCCCGCTGGGCGCCATTCTCTCCTTCAGCGAATTCCTGCAGGCCGATGCCAATGCGGGCTTCAGTGAGGAGCATCGCGAGTTCATCGCGATCATTCACAGCTCCAGCGAATTCATGCTTAATCTGATCAACGATTTGCTCGACGTGAGCAGTATCGAATCGGGCCAGCTCAAGCTCAACCTCGGGCCAGGCGAGCTGGCCGAACTCGTGGCGCGCAGTGTGTCGCTCAATCGCGTGCTGGCACAGAAAAAAGGCATCACCATCGACTACGCAGTACCGTCCGGTGATTTGCCGCCGATGCTTTTTGACAGCGGCAAGATCGAGCAGGTGTTGAATAATCTGCTCGGTAATGCAATCAAGTTTTCGCATGCCGGTACTGCCATCGAGGTCAGCGTGCAGGTTGGCGTCAATGCGGTGACGGTTGCCGTGCGCGATCAGGGGCAGGGCATCCCGGCCGACGAGTTGTCGCGCCTGTTCCGGAATTTCGGCACGACCCGCGTACGTGGCACGGCGGGTGAGCCAAGCACCGGCCTCGGCCTGGCCATTGCGCGCAAGATCGTTGAGGGGCACGGCGGTACGGTAGCCGTCGACAGCACGGTCGGCCAGGGCTCGACCTTCAGTTTCAGCCTGCCGACACTCGATATCTAGAGGATCAATATTCATGAAACCGGCCGACGAAAACGCCCGCTGCATTCTGGTGGTCGACGACACGATTTCGCTGCTCAAGGCGACGGTGTATGTCCTGCAGGGTGAGGGCTACCGCGTGATCCAGGCGGAAACCGGTGGCGAAGGCCTGCGACTCGTCCGCGAGCAGCGGCCCGATCTGGTGCTGCTCGACGTCATGTTGCCCGACCTTGAAGGCACCGAAGTGCTGCGCGAGATTCGTGCCGATGCGAGCCTGTCCGAGGTATCGGTGCTGCTGCTCAGCTCGATCAAGACCAATAGTCATCAGCAGGCCGGCGCGATCAATGGCGGCGCCGATGGCTACATTGCCCGGCCGGTTTCAGGCGAGGAGTTGCTGGCGCGGATCGGTACGCTGTTCCGCCAGAAGGATCTGACCGAAAAACTGCGCGCCGCCGAGAACCGGCTGCAGGCACAAGTGACCGAACTGGAGCGGGTCAGTCAGGCGCTGTCCGCCGCGCAGATGCAGTTGCTGCAGGCTGAAAAACTCTCTGCGATCGGCCAGCTGGCGGCCGGCGTGGCCCATGAAATCAACAACCCGATCAGTTTTGTCGATGCCAATCTCGGCGAGTTACGCAAATATACGCAGGGCTTGCTGCGCCTTGTCGAAGCTTACGAAACGCTGGCCGCCGACCCGCTGAATCCGGCACGCAAGAAGACGGTCGAGTATGTGTTGAATGATATTGAATTGTCCTATTTGCGCAAGGATCTGCCGGTCCTGTTCGACGAGACGGTTGATGGTGTCAAGCGGGTGAGCGGCATTGTGCGCGACCTGAAGGATTTTTCGCGTATCGACGCCCCCGACTGGGGTCCGGCCGACCTGCACGCCGGCATCGAAAGCACCTTGAATATCCTGCGTCACGAGACCCGGGACAAGGTCGAGATCGTCAAGGATTTCGGCGCCTTGCCGCCGGTCCATTGTGCCCCGGCGCAAATCAACCAGGTGATCATGAATCTCGTGGGCAATGCGGTACAAGCCACGCCGCAACTCGGCGTCATTACGCTGCGCACGCGCTGTGCTGGCGATACGGTGCTGATCGAGGTGGAAGACACCGGCGGAGGGATTGCGCCGGAACACCTGGCGCGGGTATTTGAGCCCTTCTTCACCACCAAGCCGGTTGGCCAAGGCACCGGCCTCGGCCTCTCGCTATCGTACGGGATCATCCAGCGGCACGGCGGTGAACTCTCGGTGCGCAGTGAACTTGGCAGCGGGGCGACGTTTACCATTCGCTTGCCGGTCAAGGGCGCGCGGTCGACCGATTCCGGGCTGGTGTAGCTGCGCGGCCCGGGTTACACGCCGATCTATGTCTTCTGCTTTTCCTTCTGCATATCGTAGAAGTGAAACGCGTCTTTCACCTTCTCGTGCAGGTCGTCTTCTTCCCACGGTTTGGTCAGGAATTTGTAGATGGCGCCTTGGTTGATCGCTTCGGTGACTGAAGTCAGCTCGGTGTAGCCCGACAGCACCATGCGTACGGTGTTCGGATAGAGGTCCTTGACGCGGCGCAGGAAGGCGGTGCCGCTCATCACCGGCATGCGCTGGTCGGAAATGATCACCTGTACGTCGTGGACGGCCAGTTGTTCGAAGGCTTCGGCGGCGCTGCCGGCGGTCAGGATGCGGTAACCGCCGCGCCGCAACACACGCTTCAGCGAGCTCAGTACGTTTTCCTCGTCGTCGACCAGCAGCAGGGTGCGCTGTGCGCCCTCGCCATCTTCTGAAAACGCCAGCTGGCGACCGTCGGCGAGCAGCACGGCAAACTCTTCGGCGGGTAGCGGCCGGCTAAAGTAGTAGCCCTGCATTTCGTCGCAGTGATGCTGGCGCAGGTAGTTCATCTGCCCTTCGGTTTCGACGCCTTCGGCGATCACGCTCATTTTCAGGTTGTGCGCCAGGCCGATTATCGCCTTGCAGATCAGTGCGTCGTCCGGGTCGGTGGTGATGTCGCGTACGAAAGCGCGGTCAATTTTCAGGTGATTGATCGGGAAGCGCTTGAGATAACTGAGCGACGAGTAGCCGGTACCGAAGTCGTCGAGCGAGATCGTGATGCCAAGCGCCTTGAGCGCATGCAGAATGCTCACTGCCTTGTCGATATTGACCATCGCCGTGCTCTCGGTGATTTCCACTTCGAGCAGGCGCGGCGACAGCTGGTGGGTATCTAGCGTGCCGCGAATTATCGCGATCAGGTTGGCTTGCAGGAACTGCCGTGCCGATAGATTGACGGCAATCGGCGGCACCGGCAGTTGCGCGTCTTCCCACTGTCGTATTTGCGCGCAGGCGGTGTTCAGCACCCACTCACCGAGCGGCACGATGAGGCCGGTTTCCTCAGCCAGCGGGATGAAGTCGACCGGCGAGATCATGCCCTGGTCGGGGTGTGGCCAGCGCAGCAGGGCTTCGGCGCCGACGATTTCGCCGCTCAGCAGGCTGACTTTCGGCTGATAGTGCACCTGCAGTTCGCCCTGTTCGAGCGCCCGGCGCAGCGCGCCTTCAAGGACAATGCGCGTCGATAGTCGCTGGTTCATTTCTTCGGCGAAGAAGTTGAAAGCGTTGCCGCCCAGTGATTTGGCGTTGTGCATTGCCGTATCCGCTGCCTTGAGCAGATCTTCGGCACTGTTGCCGTCGCGTGGATAGATGCTGATGCCGGCGCTGCCGGTGACAAACAGCTCGGTGGTGCCGTCAATCTTGAACGGCACCGGCAGCGCCACCGCCTGCAGCAGTTTTTGCGCCAGCGGCAGGACGTCGTCGGTCTGCGCCAGGTCGTTGATCAGCACGCCGAACTCGTCGACCGACAGGCGAGCGACTGTGTCGCCTTCGCGCAGGGCCAGCGTCATGCGCTGCGCGAGTTCGAAGAGCACCGCGTCGCCTGCCGCACGT
>JBIKLY010000062.1:0-22082 GCA_044359525.1 Rhodocyclaceae bacterium
CACGCCAGGCGGTAGCCGCCAAGTTCGACAATGTGACGGCAAATTGCATCGAGCAGTTCGCTTTCGTCCGCTGCGCGAACCAGTGCTTCGTTACAGATCGAGAGCATGCGTAGGGTGCGGTTGGTTCGCGTCAGCTGCAGCTGGCTGTTTTCCAGGCGCCCGGTGCGTTCGGCAACGCGCTCTTCGAGTTCGGCGTTGATTTGCTCGATTTCTGTCAGACGATCTTCGGCCGTCTCGGCCATCGCGTCAAAGGTGCGTGCCAGGTCGCCGAGTTCGCCGCTCGGATAGGGCGCGCCGATGCGTGCCGACGATTGTCCGGCCGCGAAGCGCCGGGCGGCGCTGCTGATTTTTTCGATCTGTTGCCAGATCAGCCGGCTGCCGAGCAGCCAGGCGGCGATCAAGCCGAGCAGCGCAATCGCCAGCATCGACCAGAAGGCACGCGCCATGATGGCGTCGGGTCCGGCATAGATGATTTTGGCCGGCACGGTGATGCCGATGTAGAGGCCGGTTTCCTGGTATTCGCCCTCCGGTGCGCTGTAGCCGACCACCCGGTCGATGCCATCGAAGCCTTTGGTTTCGAGGGTGCCGCGACCGCCTTTTTCTGCCGCCAGGCGCACCAACGACAGATCGGGAAATGATTTGCCGGTTAGTTGCTCGACATCAGGGTGACGGAAAAGAATTTTTCCGTCACGGTCCCACAGGTGAAATACGGTGCCGGGGATCTGGTGTTCGGCGACAAGCTGCTCGCTGAATGCGTTCAGGTCAAGCGCCACGAGCAGCGCGCCGGCCATCTCGCCACGTTCATTCATGAGCGGCCCGGCCACCGGCAGCGCTGCCTTGCCCGAGGTGCGGCCGAGTACTGGCAGATCGACGATCAGCCGGCCTGAAGCAAACATTTTGCGAAGGTAGTCGCGGTCGCCGTAGGCGGGTAACGGCCCTTTGGCCGGCAAGGCGCTGCAGCGCCCCTGACCGCTGCGGTCGGTGGCGAGTATCGTGGCAATCCGTGGCGATTCGGCGAGCACTGCCGCCAGCAGGCGCGAACACTCCGGCTCGCTTTGCGTGCGGATCGCCGGCACCTGGCTCAGCGCTTGATGCAGGATACGTGCATTGCGCACCAGATCCTGCAGTTCGTTGCTGGCGTGGTGGGCGGTCGTTTGCAGGGAGTGTCGAACTTCGGCGAGCTGCAGTTCGCGGTTGTGCAGCGCCATCGAATAGACCAGCAGCGATGCCGGCAGGACGAGCAGCAGAACGAGCAGGATAAGCCGACCGCGAATGCTGGCGAGAAAACTCATTGTTGCCGGCTCCCTGAACTGGTCATTGTTTTTGTGCCCCGGCCTGGTTAAGAATTTTTCGGTCGGTAATTTCAACAAGACTCAGTATAGGGGCAGCAATGCTGCTGTCAAATAACCGGCCTGGTTCGCTGGCACGCGCCGGCGGGCTTGCGCGCTGGGTCAGCGCGGACGCCGGTAAAGACGGTATTTTTCATTGTCGCGGCGATCACCCGGCCGGCCGCTTTCCCATATTTTTTTCCAGCCGGCCGGAATGTCGGCATTTACGGCACCCGATGCGCCGTGGGTCAGCAGCCAGTCGCAGCGTTTTCCCTCGGGGCTTTTCAGCGGCACGGTACGCAGCCCGTCGAAGTAGTCAAGCGACGCCAGAACGGCGTCGCTGAGGTTGGCGTTGGCAATGCAGCCATGTTTGGCGGGCAGGGCTTTGGCCAGCGATGCCGAGAGCGGACGGTAGGTTTTTCCGTAGTCGATCCATGGCATCCAGAGGGTGGCAACGAGCAGCCAGAACAGGGTCAGGCCGGCCATCCAGTGCATGATGCCGCGCATTGGCGAGCGCGGGCTGGTGGCGATCAGCCAGCACCAGATCAGCGTCATCAGCAGCGCAAAAGCTGCGCTGATCGGGTTGAATTGCCCGACAAATCCGGGTTCGATGCGAACTGCCTGTCGTGCAAGGCGTTCCGGCCAGCCAAATACCATTGCGCTCCAGATCACCCAGGCCAGCCCGGCAAAGGCCGTAAAGGTGATCATGCCGAACCAGTCAAAAGCGTTGGCTGCGCCACGGCGCAATGAAGTAACGCCGGGGACCGCGAGCAGGACGAGTGGCGGTAGGAGCAGCAATGCCGGCGCGCTGCGCGCATCAAGGCAAAGACTCAGAACCAGCAGCGTCGAAATGAAGGAGAAAATTGGCCAGGCCAAGGGAAACGTGTGCAAGATGCGACGTTTTGCCCATAAGGCCCAACCGGCCAGCGGCAGTGCAGGCCAGGCATACCACGGCAGCAGGGCGAAATAGCGTTGTACGTTGCTCAAGGGTGAGTTGGATGTGTTCAGCTGACTGAGTTCGTTTTGCCAGAAAGCGGCAAAAAACTCCGGTGCAATGGCAAACAGGGGGAATAGCCACAGGGCCGCTACCAAAAGGGCGATAAGCAGTGAGCCGAGCAGCATGGGGGCCGCCTGCTTACGGTTTTCGCTATGCCAAAGCACAAATGCCGCGGTGGGCAGCAAGGTCAGCACGGGGGCGAGCCCGTTGGCGAGAAAACCAAGGCCGAGCGCCAGGCCGAAGATGGACGCGCCTTTTTTGGTTTGCCGGTTGAGCAGGGAGAGTCCCCAGTAAGCGGCGGTGTGCGCGGTGAGTGCCGCGAGCATCGGCTGCGCTTCGTGGGCGTGAAACAAAAAACCGATGCTGCCGGCGAGAATCAGCGGGGCGGCTGCGGCGTGTGCCTTGCCGTGCAATTCGCGCGCGGCAAGCAGGATGAAGCTGAGCGCCAGCAGGGTGCTGATGCCGCTGGCCAGTCGTGTTGCGTCATGCAGGGGCAGCAGCCAGGCGAAGAGGTGGGCACAAGCCGCAGCGATCCAGTAGTAAAGCGGTGCGTCAGCGTAGGGCCGGCCGGCGAGGCTGGTGTTCAGCCAGTGGCCATGCGTTACGATGTCATGGACGATGCCGATCGTGACGGCATCATCGGTTCGCCACGGGTCGTGCCCGATCAGCCCGGTAAAAATGTAGAGGACGAGCAGGATCGTCAGCGCCCAGCCGCTCGGGGGGAGGGCAAGCCCTCTGGCGAATCCTGATTTTTGCAGTGCGGGCATCGACGGATGTTTTTTAAGGTATTTTTGTCATCGGTTGAAACGAAAAAGGCAGCCGACCGGCTGCCTTTTTGGGTCGAGTTCGCTGGAACCCGCTTGGCGGTTTAAGCCGAGGTTTTGTGCATCGAGCCGTACTTCTGGTTGAACTTCTCAACGCGACCGGCGGTGTCGATGATCTTTTGCTTGCCGGTGTAGAACGGGTGGCAGGCAGCGCAGACTTCGACGTGCAGCGGCTTCTTCATGGTCGACTTGGTCGAGAAGGTGTTGCCGCAGGAGCAGGTGACCGCGAGGTCATTGTATTCGGGATGGATAGTAGGCTTCATTTCGTGCTTTTCCTGTAGGTCAGATCAGCCGGCGGTTGTGACCGGCTCCGTAAAACGCGCAATTATCCTTGATTCTTCTGGATTTTGCAATCAATTCAGCAATGGTATCAGCGACGCATCGAGTCGAAGAACTCGCCGTTGTTCTTGGTCGACTTGATCTTGTCGAGCAGGAATTCCATCGCTTCGAGATCATCCATGTTGTAGAGCAGCTTGCGCAGCACCCACATCTTTTGCAGGACGTCGGGCTTGAGCAGCAGTTCTTCGCGACGCGTGCCAGAGCGGTTGACGTTGATCGCCGGGTAAACGCGCTTTTCGGCCATGCGGCGATCCAGATGGATCTCCATGTTGCCGGTGCCCTTGAATTCTTCGTAGATCACGTCGTCCATGCGGCTGCCGGTGTCGATCAGCGCGGTGGCGATGATCGTCAGCGAGCCGCCTTCCTCGATGTTGCGCGCGGCGCCGAAGAAGCGCTTCGGTTTCTGCAGCGCGTTGGCATCGACGCCGCCGGTCAGCACCTTGCCGGAGGCCGGCTGTACGGTGTTGTAGGCGCGCGCCAGACGGGTGATCGAGTCGAGCAGGATGACCACGTCCTTCTTGTGTTCGACGAGGCGCTTGGCTTTCTCGATGACCATTTCGGCGACCTGCACGTGGCGGGTGGCCGGTTCGTCGAAGGTCGAGGCGACCACTTCGCCGCGCACCGAGCGCGTCATTTCGGTCACTTCTTCCGGACGCTCGTCGATCAGCAGGACGATGACTTTGACGTCGGGGTGATTGGTCGTGATGGCGTGTGCGATGTGCTGCATCATCACCGTCTTGCCGCTCTTCGGGCTGGCGACGAGCAGGCCGCGCTGGCCTTTGCCGATCGGCGCGATGATGTCGATGATGCGGCTGGTCATGTTTTCCTCGCCGCGAATATCGCGTTCGAGTTTCATGTGGTCGGCCGGGTGCAGCGGTGTCAGGTTCTCGAAGAGGATTTTGTTCTTCGACGCTTCCGGCGCTTCGCCGTTGATCTTGTCGACCTTGACCAGTGCAAAGTAACGCTCGCCTTCTTTCGGCGTGCGGATCTCGCCTTCGACGGTGTCACCGGTATGCAGGTTGAAACGGCGGATCTGGCTCGGGCTGACGTAGATGTCGTCGGTGCTGGCCAGATACGAGGTTTCGGGCGAACGCAGGAAGCCAAAGCCGTCAGGCAGGGTTTCCATCGTGCCATCGCCAAAGATCGTCTCGCCTTTCTTCGCCTGATTTTTGAGCAGCGCGAAAATCAACTCGTGCTTGCGCAGGCGGTTGGCGCCGTCGATGTTGTTGGTGACGGCCATTTCGAGAAGCTGGCTTACATGTAGGGCTTTGAGTTCGGATAGGTGCATGTGCTGGGAGGGAGAAGAGAAAGTACGGGGGCGCTGAGCGATGTCGCGTATGAGACGCGGAGGGGGATGTGTTGGGGGTCTTGCCGGGGTTGCTGCTGCGGGCGGTCAGGCCTGGAAGTTCTGCGTGGGGCGTTGCTTGCCCGCTTTTTGCGCCGTGTTACTTGAACTTCCAGGCCGAGGGTAACGACTTTACAGATTACTGTCAATGAAGGTGACGAGTTGCGATTTGGAGAGCGCGCCTACCTTGGTTGCTTCAATGTTGCCGTTCTTGAACAGCATCAGCGTCGGAATGCCACGCACGCCGTAATTGGCCGGTGTCTTCTGGT
This sequence comes from Rhodocyclaceae bacterium, assembly GCA_044359525.1. Lineage (GTDB taxonomy): Bacteria > Pseudomonadota > Gammaproteobacteria > Burkholderiales > Rhodocyclaceae > CAJBIL01. Next base: position 5,103 of record JBIKLY010000062.1, read on the forward strand.
TGTCGTCAATGTTCAGCTTGGCGACCTTCAGGCGGCCGGCGTATTCCTTGGCGATTTCGTCAAGGATAGGCGCAATCATCTTGCATGGGCCGCACCATTCGGCCCAGTAGTCGACCAGCACCGGCTGTGCCGATTGCAGGACGTCTGCGGCAAAGCTGTCGTCGGTAACGTAATGGATGTGTTCGCTCATCAAAAGCCTCTTGCGGGATCGGGGGTGTCGGAAAACCGTCGGAAAATCAGGTGGGGGTACGTCTTGAGTGGCTATCCTAGCGAAAAAACTTCGGCAAGGGAAGCAAGCTAATAGTCAGCCTGACGATAGTGTGGCAAATGCGCTATAGTTTTCGTCTTATCAAGCTGGCTGGAAACTATCATGACTTTTGTCGTTACCGAAAACTGTATCAAGTGCAAGTTTACCGACTGCGTTGATGTCTGCCCCGTCGATTGTTTCCATGAAGGCCCGAATTTTCTGGTAATTGACCCCGAGGAGTGCATTGACTGCACACTTTGCGTTGCCGAGTGCCCGGCTGAAGCAATTTTTGCCGAGGATGACGTGCCGGATACGCAGCGCAAATTCATAGCGCTCAATGCCGAGTTGGCCAAGTCCTGGCCCGTTATCACCGAGAGCAAGCCCGGGCCTGACGATGCCGACGAGTGGAACAACAAGCCGGATAAACTGCCGCTTCTTGAGCGTTGAGTTGCTGTGGAAAAGTTAAAAACTTACCGCAGAGGCGCAGAGGCGCAGAGGCAACGCAGAGAAAACCATACGAGAAAGGTTTTCTCTGCGTTGCCTCTGCGCCTCTGCGCCTCTGCGGTGGGGGTTAAAGCTTTTCTTAGTCGTTGATACTGCCTTCCCTTTACCCGACGCCCGAAGTGACGCCGCTGCCGGCCGGCGAAGGCTTTCTTGATGCCGTTGCAGCGGCGATGCTGGTGCGCTTTGGCGAACTGGCCAATACTGGCGACCTTTCCGCTGCACTCGTTTTTGCCCCGGCCCTGCCTATCGCGGCCGAATTGCGCCAGGCCATGGTGCGCGTCGCCGGCCGGCCGCTGCTTCTGCCGGCTTTCGATACGCTGACGCACTGGGCGCAAACAGCCCTTGTTCTGGATCTCCCGGCGCCGCTTGTCGACAGCGAGCGGCTGGTCTTGCTGCATGAGGCCTTGCGTGAGCGCCAGTGGTTTGATGAAGGCGCCTTGTGGGGTATCGCCAGTGAGATGGCCGGGTTGTTTGATGAACTGACGGCTGCGGCTGTTCATCTGCCGGATGATGAAGCCTCGCTCACCGCGCAGCTGGAGCGCGCCTACGCGTTGCGTGCCTCGACGCCGCTGGCCTTCGAGGCGCGGGTGGTGCACGAATTGTGGCGGGCGCTGTCAGCGGCCGGCCGGCCTGATGCGGCAGGAATCTATCGCCTGCGTCTGGCACGGCTGGCGGAAGTCGCCGAGCGTCCTTTGCTGGTCCTGCTCGATGCCGCGCCCGACGAGGCGCTCGACCCGGCCGAGCGCGATTTTCTGCTGCGTTATGCGGAACGTCAGCCGGTTGCGGTCTATTATCCGGCGCCGCGCCGTGCTGCCGCCACGCCACTGATGGCTAGCCTTGCCGCGGCCTGGCCGGAGCGCGTGGCAGATAACAACGATCCGCTACATGACCGGGCGCTGGAACTGGCTCGCCGTTTGCCGCAGAGCCCGCTCGCCGACCGTCTGCAACTGGTGCCGACCGCCGGGCGCGAGCAGGAGGCGCTGGCGGCGGTGGCGCAGGTTGGCCACTGGCTTGGCGATGGGCTGCGCCGCATCGTATTGATCACGCAGGATCGTCTGACGGCGCGCCGTGTGCGTGCGCTGCTTGAGCGCGAAAGCATTCTGGTGGTCGATGAAACCGGCTGGCTGCTGTCGACCTCGCGCGCCGCTGCCGCCGTCGACGCGCTGATTGAAACGGCCGCCAGCGGTGCTTACTACCGCGATCTGCTCGATTTGTGCAAATCGCCCTATGTCTTTGGCGACTGCGACGAAGGCGAGCGCAAGGCGGCGGTGTTTGCCCTTGAATCGGCGATTCGCGCCGCTTCCGTGCGCTCCGGCCTGCCACGCTGCCGGCGCGCTTTGCTGGAACTCGACAGCAAAGCGGACGATGCGGCAAAGACCCTGGGCGTCGCGCTGCTCGACCGCATCGAGGCGGCGACCACGCTGCTGCGCTCACGCCCGGCGCCGCTGCCGCGCTGGATCGACCGGCTGAATAAAGCGCTGGAAGTGCTTGGTGCCGAACCCCTGTTGCTTGCTGATGCTGCCGGCAAGGCGCTGCTCGAACTGCTCGCGGCGCGTCGTCAGGAGCTTGACGGCAGCACGGCACTGTTCTCGTTTGCTGCGTGGCGCGACTGGCTCAACCGCGAGTTCGAGGCCGCGAATTTCCGTGATGCAAGCGCCGCAAGCCCGATTGTCCTGACGCCGCTCAACGCCGTTTGCCTGCGCCGTTTCGAGGCCGCCTTGCTGATCGGTGGCGATGCCCGCCAACTGGCGCCTGCGGCCGGTGGTGCTTTCTTCAATCAGTCGGTACGCCGTGAGCTGGGCCTGCCGACGCGCGAAAAAGCCGAGTGCGAATTGCGCCGCGATCTTGAATTGTTGCTCGCTACCGTGCCGCGTGTCGTCGTCACCTGGCAGGCCGAACAGGAGGGCGAGGCTAACCTGCTGGCACCCGAGCTTGATCTGCTGGCGACGCTGCATCAACTGGCGTGGAACGACAATCTGCACCGCCAGCCCCTGCCGGCACGGCGCGAGGCGTCGCCCGAGGCGATCATGGCACCGTCGGCAACCATGCTCGCCGCGCCGTGTGCGCCTGCCGCGTTGATTCCGCGCCGGGTTTCGGTCAGTGGCTACAGCACGCTGGTGGCCTGTCCCTATCGTTTCTTCGCCCGTCACGTGCTGGGCCTTGGCGAGATGGACGAGGTCAGCGAGGAGATGGCCAAGAGCGACTACGGCGCGCTGGTGCACCGCGTGCTCGAACGTTTCCACCTGCGCCATCCGCTGGTTTCGCGCCTGCCTGAAGAAGACGCGCTGGCGGCCCTGCAGGCTTGCGTCGAAGAGGTTTTCGCGCCGGCTGTTGAAGATAATTTCCTCGCCATCGGCTGGCGTCTGCGCTGGGAAAAGCGCTTGCCGGCTTATCTCGATTGGCAGCGCGGCGTCGAGGCAACCGGCTGGCGCTGGGCGCAGGCCGAAACGCGGGTCAGCCGCCTGCTGCCGCTGGCCGACGGCAACAGCGTCGAGCTGTATGGCCGGATCGACCGCATTGATACGATTGGTCAGGGCGAAGCCAGTGTCTCGCTGCTCGATTACAAGACGCAGACGGCGACCAGGATTCGCGAGCGTCTCGGCGACGATGTGCAGCTGCCGGCCTATGCGTTGCTGCACGGCGATGCCGCGCAGGCCGCCTACGTGGCGCTCGATGACGAGCGCATTGTTGCGGTGGGCGCCGGCGATGAAGAGGGTAGCCTGATGTTCGACGCCGCCGCACAGGGGCAGCGCCTGCGCGCGGCTTTCAGTGCCATGCATGCCGGTGCGGCCTTGCCGGCGCACGGCAAGGACAGCGAGTGTCAGTGGTGCGAAATGGGTGGCTTGTGCCGAAAAAAATATGTCTGACGCCACAAAAAACCTGATCGCGACTGCGCTCGATCCATCGCGCAGCGTCGTCGTCGAGGCCTGCGCCGGGAGCGGCAAGACCTGGCTGCTGGCGTCGCGCATCCTGCGTCTGCTGCTCGCCGGCGTGGCGCCCGGTGAAATTCTGGCGATTACCTTCACGCGCAAGGCGGCGCGCGAGATCGAGGAGCGCGTGGTCGACTGGTTGCGTCTGCTGGCCACCGACAGCGAAAATAATGTCACGCAATTTCTTGCCGAGCGTGGCGTGAATGTCGATGCGTCGACCCTGCGTGATGCCCGTGCGCTTTACGAGCGCGTCGTCGGCGCACAGCCGGGGCTGGCGGTCAATACCTTTCACGGCTGGTTCCTGCAACTCGTCGCTACGGCGCCGCTGTCGGCCAACCTGGCCGGTGCGACGCTGGTCGATTCGGACTCGCGTCTGTTCGACGAATGGTGGCAGTCGTTCGCCGTTGAACTGCAGAAAGATCCCGATAGCGAATTGAGTTGCAGTTTCGTCTGGCTGCTCGCTGAAGCGGGGCTGGATTCGACGCGGCGACTGGTGCGGCGCGGCTTGAACCGGCGTGCCGAATGGCTGGCGTTCACCGAAGGACGCGCCGAGCCGCTGGCGCATGTTTTCGACGAGCTGCGCAGTACGCTGGGCGTTGGTGAGCAGGCAAGCGCGCTGGCTGATTTCTTTGTCGGTGACTGGGCGCTTCAATTCCACGCCTATCTTGGTCTGCTCGAAATGAGCGAGCTGGAAACCGATCGGAAACTCGCTGTCGGGCTATCGGCAGCACTTGATGTCCGGCAGCACGACGCCTGTTTTTCCGGCTTGTGCGAGGCGCTACTGACCAAAACCGGCACCTTGCGCTCGCGCAAGCCGTCAAAGGCGCTCGACAAACGTTTTGGTCCCGAGCAGGCGGCGCGTTTTCTCGATCTGCATGCGTATCTGGGCGGGCAAATCCTTGACTGTCTCGCGCTGCAACTTGAAGAGCGCATCTACGTTTTCAACCAGCACGCCTGTCGTGTGCTGCAGGCTTTCCTCGCGCACGTCGAAGCGTTCAAGGCGGCGCGCCGGCAGATCGATTTCGTCGACGCCGAGTGGCGCGTCCTGCAACTGCTGCGCGACGAAGCTACGGCCGCTTTCCTGCAAGCCCGTCTGGATGCGCGTTACAGCCATGTGCTGCTCGACGAATTCCAGGATACCAACCCGCTGCAGTGGCAGATTCTGCTCGCCTGGCTAGCCGCCTACTCCGACGCGGCGCGGCCCGGCGTGTTTCTGGTCGGCGATCCGAAGCAGTCGATCTACCGTTTCCGGCGTGCCGAGCCGAAGCTCTTTGCCGCTGCTGCCGACTTCCTGCAGCGCAACTTTGCGGCCGCGCGCTGCGAGCAGGACAGCACGCGGCGCAACGCACAGCCGATCGTCGACGTGGTCAACGCGCTGTTTCTAGGTGTGCCTGAGTTCGAGCCTTTCCGCGAACAGCATGCGCTGACCGGCGCCTTGCCGGGGCGCATTGAATTGTTGCCACTCTGCGAGGCGGAGGAAAAATCTGAGTCCACCATTCGCGAAGGCCTGCGCGACCCGCTGCGCGAGGCCGATAGCGACCCGGTGGACTCGCGCCGTCTTCGCGACGCCGAACGTCTGGCGGAAAAAATCAGCGCGATGGTTGGTGTCTGGCAGATCGACGAGCGCGGCAGCGATGGGCAGAATATCCGCCGTCCGTTGCGCTACGGCGACATCATGTTGCTGACACGCAGTCGCGGAAAACTCGCCGAGTACGAACGCGCGCTCGGCGCCGCCGGCATCCCTTTTGCCGCCGCCTCGCGGGGCGGCTTGCTCGCGACGCTTGAAGCGTGCGACGTGGTGGCGCTGCTCGAATTTCTCGTTACCCCGGTGGCTGATCTGGCCCTCGCGCAGACCTTGCGCTCGCCAGTTTTTGCCTGCAGCGACGACGAACTGTTGCGGCTCGCCGCGCGTACCGAAGCCAACTGGTGGCCGCGTCTGCAGGCACTGGCGGCCGCCGGTGACGCGCCGCCCCGACTGGCGCGTGCCGCACGCCTGCTTGATGGCTGGCTGGTTGCCGCCGATTGCCTGCCTGCGCACGATCTGCTCGACCGCATCTACCATCAGGGCGAGGTGCTGGCGCGCTACCGGCTGGCGGTGCCTGCCGCTTCCCGTGCCGGCGTCGATGCCAATCTGCGCGCACTGCTCCTGCTGGCGCTGGATCTCGATGGCGGCCGCTACCCGAGCTTGCCGCGCTTCATCGACGAGTTGCGCGAGCTGCGCGAAGCCGACAGCAACGACGCACCGGATGAAGGCGCGATCGACAGCGACGGTGCCGATGAAACGATAAAGCTAGCCGCCGGCCGCGTGCGTATTCTCACCATTCACGGCGCCAAGGGGCTGGAGGCGCCGGTCGTCTGGTTGCTCGACGCCAACGCCGCGCCGCGCGCGGCTGAAGCCTGGGATGTGCTGGTCGATTGGCCCGCAGACGCATCGGCGCCGCAGCATTTCTCGTTCTATGGCCGTATGAACGAGCGTGGCGCTGCCCGTCAGCCGCTATTCGATGCGGAGAGCGTAGCTGCGGTACGTGAGGAACTGAACCTGCTCTATGTTGCCATCACGCGCGCACGCCAGGTGTTCATCGCCAGCGGCATCGCAGGCGAACGCGACAACGAAAAAACGCCGTATCGCCGGCTTGAGGCTGCGCTGCAGAAGCTTGGTGGCGGCTTGCAGCATGGCGCTGACTTGCCGCAATGTGCCGCGCTGCCCGTTGCATTGCCTCCCTCCACGCCGGTGAGTGACGTAGCGCCGCTGCCGCAGGTCGGCGAGCGCCGCAGTGCGCCCGATGCCGGCGAGCGCTTCGGCATCCTGTTGCACGCCCTGCTGGAGCGGCGTACCGGTAAGGCAAGCGCCGATGGCTGGTGGCGCGCGCTGGGGTTCGACGATGCCGAGTATCAGCGTGTGCTGCCGCGAGTTGAGCAGCTACTCGCCGCACCGGCGCTGCAGCGTTTCTTCGATCCGGCGCTGTTCCACCGGGCCTGGAATGAGGCCGATATTTCTGCCAGCGACGGTACGCTGCGCCGCATCGACCGCCTGGTCGAATTCAAGCAACCCGACGACGCGCTGTGGGTACTCGATTACAAGAGTTCAGGCGGCGATACCGCGCGTCTTGAAGCGTATCAGGCGCAGGTGGCTGACTATTGTCGTGCCGTAGCAGCCGTTTTTCCCAAGCGCGCGGTGCGTGGTGCGCTGATTTTTGCCGATACGACATTGCTGGAAGTGCGCTGATTCCTGCCTGAAAACGGCTATGCCCGGCAGCTATTCTCGTAGCGAGTATCCGCATTTCATGGCGGACTGGCGCGCGGCAATACAACCGTGATCGCTGTCGTATTCGCTTCATCGGAGACGTCGAGTTCGATCTGACCGGCTTGCGCTTCGGTGAGCAGTTTCGCTGAATAGGTACCAAGCCCCGTACCGCCGTTCTTGTCTTTGGTGACGAATTTATCAAAGAACTGTTGCCGAATTTCAGCTGGTACAGCACCCTGGTTAATTATCTTGATCCGCAATGGCGCCTGATCACAAAGTGTGATTGATACCTTGCTATTTTCCGGGGCGGCCTCGCAGGCATTCTTCACCAGATTGTGGAACAGCGAATAGCAGAGCATGGTATCGCCCATTGCCTGCGGCGCACCGGCAGTTTTCTCTGGCAGGCTGGCATCGACCGAAACCGTGACGTGCTTTTCGCTGAATGCGATATTCAAAATCCCGGCAATACGGTGCAGGATGTCACAGACAGGTACCGGCTTGGGGTCGAGCTTGAAGCGACCTGTCTCGATCTTGAAAAGCTCCGATGACAGATTGATCATGTTCATGACCTGCAGCGCGGTCTCTTCAATCATACGCAGGCGCCCGGTCAGTTCGTCGCGCTCGATCGTGTTGTCGTCGATCAGTGTCTGCACCAGGCCGATAACGCCAGCCAGTGGTGCTTTCAGATCGTGGCGGGTGATCTGTTCGACATCTTCACGCAGACGGGCTGTTTCCAGCATGCCATCGTAGTCTGCCTGTGCTTGCTTGCGCAGCGCGACATAACGCATGAAGTTGCGCACACGTGGCTTGAGAATGTTGGGGTCGATCGGTTTCGTAACGAAATCCACGGCACCCAGCTCCAGGCCCCGCAGACGTGCATCGTCTCCGGCCATCGCGGTGACGAAAATTACCGGAATAGTTTCGGCATTGGGGTGCTCGCGCATGCGTCGTGCGACCTCGAAACCGTCCATTCCGGGCATCATGATGTCGAGCAGAACGAGGTCGGGCGGATCGTCCGAGCAGCACATCTCAAGCGCCCGTTCGCCATTGGTCGCAACACGGACGAGGTAGTCCTTGGCAAACAGGTGGGTAAGCAGCTGCAGGTTATCCGGTGTGTCATCGACGATCAGGATTGCCGGCGGGCGGACTTCGCTCCGGGCGCGCGTCTCATTGCTGAGGCTGGCGACCGGGCGGGCGAGCGCGGCGGCATCCTGTGGCGTGTCGATCGCCATCGGTTTGCGCGGTTTCCAGGTCAGCGCCTTTTCAATGCGCGTGGCGAGGTGGTTGGCGGTATAGGGCTTGACGATCAGGTCGCTGACGCCACAGGCAATTGCCTCGGCGACGCGTTCGCGGGCGGCTTCGGCTGTGATCATGAGAAAAGGTAGAGCATAGTGCTTCGCGTCGGCGCGTATGGCCTTGAGCAGGGAAAGCCCGGACATCACCGGCATGTTCCAGTCCGACAGCACGACGTCGACGCGCCGGGTGCCGAGAATGCGCAGTGCTTCGGCACCATTGTTTGCCGTAATGACCTGATCCACCCCCAGCGAACGAAGTTGTGCTTCGCTTACCTTGCGCATGCTCTCGAAGTCGTCGACGATCAGGAAGACCGTATTTTTTGACAGTTTCATGAATTGATTTCCGCTGGTTCGGTGATGGCGCCGGACAGGTACTCGTGCTTCTTCGATAGATCCTTGTCTGAATCGACATAGCGTGCCGCAATTGCCAGGAATTCACTCTCAAGTTCGATGAAAGCTTCGACGATGTCCGGGTCGAAATGGGAAGCCGCGCCCTCGCGGATGATCCGGGCGGCCTTTTGCGGCGGCATGGCGTCTTTGTAGATGCGTCGGCTGATCATCGCGTCGTAGACGTCGGCCAAAGCCATCAGACGCGCAGAAATCGGGATGTCGTCACCGGACAGTCCTTGCGGGTAGCCGCTGCCATCCCACTTTTCGTGATGTGAGAGCGCAATTTCCTTGGCCGTACTGAGAAATTCGACGTTGGTGTTGAGTGAGCGTTCGGCTTGTTCGATGGCGTCATAACCGAGCGTGGTGTGGCGTTTCATGATTTCGAATTCGCCTGCTTCGAAGCCGCCGGGTTTGAGCAGGATGCGGTCGGGGATGCCAACCTTGCCAATGTCGTGGAGCGGTGCGGATTTGAACAGGATGTCGATATTGTGTTCGGTCAGATAGTGCGAGAAGCGGGGATGGTTCTGCAGTTCTTCTGCCAGGATCCTGACGTAATGCTGGGTTCGACGGATATGGTTGCCGGTGTCGTTGTCACGTGTTTCGGCAAGCGAGGCCATCGCCAGAATGGTCACGTCCTGGATCGCCGCGAGCTCGCAGGTGCGCTTGGCGACTTCGCCTTCAAGATAATCATTCTTGTCGCGCAGGAAATCGGCGGCTGCCTTCTGTGCCAGATGTGTTTTGACGCGTGCCATCACGATCGGTGGGCTGATTGGCTTCGAGATATAGTCGGCGGCGCCGAGCTCGAAGCCTTTTTTTTCGTCTTCCATCTCGGTCTTCGCGGTCAGGAAGATCACGGGAATGCTGCACATTTTCGGGTCGGCCTTGAGTCGCCGGCAAACCTCGTAGCCGTCCATTTCCGGCATCATGACATCAAGCAGAATCAGGTCAGGCGGGTTGCCAACGGCGGCGACCCGGAGCGCCCGCTCACCGCTGTTGGCCACCCGTACGTTGTAAGCATCCTTGAGCAACAGGCTCATCAGGGACAGGTTGTCGGACGTGTCATCAACCACCAGAACGGTGGGCTTTTCGGCAGAAACAGGTATGGACATGGATATTCCTCAATCAGAAGTCGAGACCGCATTCCTCAGCAACGTCAGCGCCTCTTCGAAATCGAAAGACTGAATGGCGTGGTCGATGGCAGGATAGTCTTTCGGGTAGGCGGCGCTGAACATGCCGGCGTTGTTTTCAAGAAGGTCTTTGGCCTGCGAATCGCCGTAGGCAAGCAAGGCATCGAGTTGCTCGGTCAGTGCGCGTACTTGCGCCGGGTCGATGGTTGCAGCCGGCGCTTTGTTTCCCGAGGTGCTGTTTTTTGCGCTGCCCAGAACGTTCAAACCTGCAATGACCAGATCAAGCTCGGCCGTTGTCCTGTCAAGCAGCGGGCCGGTTTGCGTTGCAGAAGCACTTTTGGCGCAGGCTTCTTCCAGCTCACCGGCGGTTGCGTGTAGATTCCATGCGCCGATGGTGCCGGCTGCGCCTTTCAGGGTGTGCGCGAGTCGTTCCGGCGCTGTTACATCGGCACCTGTACAGGCGGCGCTAAAGTCTTGCGCGAAATTGCGCTGGCTGTCGCGGAAACAAATCAGCAGCGAGCGGAAGAACGCTTCGTCGCCCATGGTGCGCGAACGCCCCGCGGCCATGTCAATGCCCGGCAAGGCATCCGGCATCGTCGTTTCGGCGGGCGGTTGCGGGGGGGCGGCAGTTGAAGTTCGGTCGCTCGGGTGGCTCGGGATGATCCATTTTGCGAGCGTCACAAACATTTCGCCGACATTGATCGGTTTGGATATGTGGTCCACCATGCCGGCGGCAATGACTTTTTCGCGATCGCCGGCCATCGCATTGGCGGTCATGGCGATGATCGGCAGATGCAAGAAAGCCGGGTTTTTGCGCAGTTCTCGCGTTGCGGTATAGCCGTCCATCACCGGCATCTGGCAATCCATCAACACGCCGTCAAAATCCGCATCGCGCGCCAGAATGTCGAGTGCCTCCTGACCGTTGATGGCGATTTCGATCGACATGCCGGCGTTGCGCAGCAGTTCAAGCGCCAGTTCCTGGTTCAGCTCGTTGTCCTCAACCAGCAGAACGCGGGCTCCGGCGAGTTTTTCCATCGCTTTGTCATGATTGACGGCCTTTTGCTGGCTACGTCCTTCGCTGACGAAGCCTTTGTCCAGCGCCTCGCCTATGGCGTCAATCAGCGTTGATGCCGTGACCGGCTTGGTCAGTACGGATTTCAGTCCGACACCATTTCGCTCCGCCGAAATCATGGCCTCCTGACGGCCGTAGGCGGTAAGCATGATGACCGAGGGAAGGTCAATACGGAGTTCTTCCTGCAGTTGCCGAACGGCCTCGATGCCATCCATGACCGGCATCTTCCAGTCGATGAGGAGAAGGTCGTAGGGGGTGCCGGTTTTTTTTGCCTCAGCGATTTTCGCCAGTGCCTGCGCGCCGTTGACCACGGAATCTGCTTCCAGCCCCAGATTGCGCACCATGCCCAGAATGATCTCGCGAGCCGATGCGTTGTCATCGGCGACCAGTACCCGCAAACCACGCAGTTTCTCGCGCTCGGCGGTGCGGCGCGGGGCTGCTTCGGCTTGTGTGCCAAAGCGGGCGGTGAAATGGAAAGTTGATCCCTGGCCGGCTGCGCTCTCAACCCAGATGCGGCCATCCATCAATTCAACGAGATTCTTCGAGATGGCCAGTCCCAGCCCGGTGCCGCCGTATTTTCGCGTGGTTGAACTATCAGCCTGGCTGAACGACTGGAACATCCTGCTGCATTGTTCGGGTGTTATGCCGATGCCCGAGTCTTTTATCCAGAAGTGCAGCTCGACGCCACAATCGTCTTCACGCACTCTTTCAATGCCAAAAACAATCTCGCCGTTGTCGGTGAACTTGACCGCATTGTTGCCCAGATTTACCAGTACTTGCCCCAGCCGCAACGGGTCGCCAAGTAGTGGGAAGGCAATGTCCTGTTCAACGTTGAACAGAAGTTCCAGTCCTTTTTCCTCGGCCTTGATACCGACCAGATTGGCCAGGTTGTCCATCACGTCACCAAGCCGGAAGCCGATTTTCTCCATGGACATCTTGCCGGCCTCGATTTTGGAGAAATCGAGAATGTCGTTGATGATGCCGAGCAGATTTTCGGCTGCACGATTTACCTTTTCGATGTAGTTACGCTGCTGCTTGTCGAGGCCGGTATTCAAGGCGAGATGCGACATGCCGATGATTGCGTTCATCGGCGTACGGATTTCATGGCTCATGTTGGCGAGAAAATCGCTCTTCGCCTTGGTCGCTTCCTCGGCCACCCGTCGCGCTTCGTCGGCCGCCCGTTCTGCCGCCTTGCGTTCGGCGATATCGGCAAAAACAAAAACGGCAGACCGTTCATAGCCGGCGATGTGAATGCCTTGTGCAGAAACCTTGGCGACGAATTGCGAGCCGTCTTTTTTCGGGAATGTCCATTCGACGTGCGCATCCTTGCCGGCGCTCAGCAGCCCGCCAATCGTTTCGCCGAAGGCACGGTAGTTTTCAGGAGATTCAAAGATGGTGACGCCGGGTTGTCCAACCAGCTCATCTACGTTATAGCCCAGGTATTCGGAGAAGCACTTGTTGGCTCTCAGGATGACGCCGTCTCCTGTGTAGATGATGCCGTTTGGTGCGTTTTCGAAAATGGCCTGCTGTTCTTCCAGCAGCTTTCTGATTTCGATCTGTTGGCTTCCGATTTCTTCACGCGCCAGCCTTTTTTCAGTAATGTCGTCGAGGGTGAATTGGAGCAGGCGTTTGCCGCCGAAGTTGAATGCCATCAGGTGCACCTCGGCGTCCCAGATCTCACCATTGGCACGCTGATGCCGCCACTCGAAGACGGCGCTTCCCTTTTTGAAAGTGCTGCGCGCAAGACGTTGTCCCGCCGTCTTGCTGTCGGTGCCGTCATATTGAACAGGCGCTGAAAAGTGGAGTGGCGTCTTGCCCAGAATGTCTTCCCGTGACGAATGCCCGTAGATGCTTATTGCTGCCGGGTTGCAGTCGATGAAGCCGGCTTCCGGATCGAAAATGACACAGGGGCGGGAAGATTCCTGAAACAGCATCTTGTTATAGGCTTCACTTTCCTTGAGCGTTATTTCGGCTGCCTTGTGCTGGGTGATGTCCTGGTGAATGCCGACCACACGCTGTGGCAGCCCCTGGTCGTCACGTTCGGCCGCGTGGCCAATATCAAGAATCCATTTCCAGCTGCCGGATCTGGTCTTCATCCGGTATTCGGAGCGGTAGTCTTCTTCCTCATTGTTCAGGAATTTTTGCAGCATTTCGCTGGCCGACGACAGATCATCGGGGTGGACGAGACTGTTCCAGCATTCGGCATGGGTGGGGTAGCTGTCTTCGAGTTCCTGCTTCGTGTAGCCAAGCATTTCGGCCCAGATGTTATTTATTGTTACGTGCGTAATCGTGCCGCCGGCATCAAGGTTCCAGTCCCATAACCCAAGGCCCGCACCGTGCATGGCCAGGTTGAGTCGTTGCTCGCTTTCGGCGATTCGTCGCTCGGCGGCTTCACGCTCGGCAGCAGCAGCATGCGCTTCGCTGATGTCTTCAAACATCCATACCGTGCCGCGCGAAAGATCGTCCGGATCAATCGCGCTACCACTTAGCCGGCACCAGAAGTGCGATCCATCCTTGCGTGCGCAGAGCTGCACACTTTGAAAGTTTTCTCCGCGGGCCAGTATCGAATAGCCCAGCTCGACCGCCGAAAAACCTGCATCATCGGCATACCAGTTGCGTGACGGCATGTTGATCAGTTCGCCCGGCGCGTACCCGCCCATCAATTCAAGTTGGCGGTTGTTGCGCACCATCGTCCGGTCCTTGATGAAGGACAGTCCTAGTGTGGTTGAGTCGAAGATTGCGCTTTGTTCTGCTGCCGCGGTCCGTGCCGCCTCGGCGGCCTTTTCGCGTTCGGTGATGTCGTATGCCCAGGTGACGAAATGGCTGCCGTCAGAAAACTCCATCAGCACTGAAGTGAGTAGCACGGTCAGGGGGGAGCCGTCGCGGCGCACGAAGGTGGCCTGGTAGTCGCTAACCGCACCATCGCGGAGTATCCGGGCAAGCCATTTTTTTCGATCAGAAGGGTCGCGCCAGTTGTCGGTGGCACGATGCGTTTTCATATTCTCCGGCGAAATCTGCAAGAGTTCGCCCATGCGCCGGTTGGCAAAAATGGTTTGCCCTTCTTCCGTGCTGATGGTGACGCCGGCCGGACTGTCTTCCAGTATCCGGCGCAGGCGTCCTTCGTTCTCGCGCAGCTCGCTTTCCAGAAGCTTGCGCTCGGCGATGTCCTGATAAACCCACACCACGACGCGTTCATGGCCCGGGATATGAACACCCTGCCCGGAAACCAGCGCTTCGAATTTTGAGCCATCCTTACGAACGAAGTCCCATTCGAGCTGCGCTTCCTTCCCTTCGCGCAGCAGCGGGGCCACTTGCGCACTGAAGGCGCGGTAGTCTTCCGGCGACGAAAACAGAAGGTTGATGGCTGATTGCCCAATCAATTCACCGATGTCGCGCCCAAGGTATTCTGCGAGGCGTTTGTTGGCTCTCAGAATGACGCCATCTGACGTGTAGCACATGCCATTGGGCGCATTTTCGAAAATCGCCTGCTGTTCTTCGAGCAGTCTTTTGATTTCGACCTGCTGTGCCTCATGCGCTGCCGCTGCTTTACGTGCCTCGGTTACATCCTCGATCATCCAGACCGTGCCGCGTGAAAGATCGCCCGGATCGACGGCGCTGCCGCGTACTCGGCTCAAATAGCGTGAACCGTCCTTGCGCACGAATTCATGCTCGCTTTCATAAATTTCCCCGCGCGCCAGTTGCTGGTAGCCAGCGCCCACTGCCGCATAGTCTTCCTCATTGGCATACCAGATGCGTGCCGTCTGACCGATCATTTCGCCCGCCGCATAACCCGTCATCCGGTCCAGCTGACGGTTGTTGCGGACGATTACCCGGTCCCTGATAAACGAGATGCCGAGCGTCGTAGCCTCGAACATCGCGCTCTGTTCGGCAGCGGCGATGCGCACCGCCTCCGCCGCTCTTTCGCGCTCGGTAATGTCATAAACCCAAGTGACGAGGAAACGGCCATCGGCAAAATCCATCAATAGCGCAGTCAGGAGTGCGGTGAGCGGCATCCCGTCCGTGCGTAAAAATTCCGCCTGATAATCGCTCACCATCCCATCACGAAGCAGTTGTTTAACAAACGCTTCGCGATCCGCGGGGTCCCGCCAAGCCTGGGTGGCGGGGCGTTTGTCTGCAGGCGAGGTGGAGAGCATTTCAGTCAAGCGCCGATTTGAAAATATTGTCTTTCCATCTTCGGTGCTGATGGTCACGCCGGCCGGGCTGTTTTCCAGAATGCGGCGCAGTCGTTCCTCGCTTTCGCGCATCTCACGTTCCAGGTGTTTGCGCTCGGCGATGTCCTCATAAACCCAGACTGCTGCCTTTTCATAGCCGGGAATCTTGACGCCCCGCCCGGAAATTTTGGCGAAAAAGCTTTTCCCGTCTTTCCAGGAAAACTCCCATTCCAGGTTAGCCTCTTTGCCGGCGCTCAGCATTGGCCCAACGACTTCACCAAAGGCGCGATAATTTTCCGGCGAGCCGAACAGCGCCGTCATTACTGGCTGACCGATCAATGCTGCAGCGCTACTCCCGAGATATTCGGCGAAGCGTGTGTTCGCCCGCAGTATGACGCCGTCGCCGGTGAACAAAATTCCGTTCGGGGCGTTGTCGAAAATCGCCTGCTGTTCTTCGAGCAGCTTTTTGATTTCATTCTGTTGCGCCTCGATTTCCTCGCGCGCCTGTCTTCGTTCAGTAAGGTCTTCGGCGGTAAATCGCTGCAGCAATCTGCCGCCGCAATCAAAAGTCATCAGGTGAACCTGTGCGTCCCAGATTTCGCCACTGGCGCGCTGCGAGCGCCACTGAAAGCTGGCGATGCCATGCTCGAGGGTGTTGCGGGTGACTTCTCTGGCGGCTGTTCTGCTGTCGGTTCCGTCGTATTGGACGGGGGCCGAGAAGTCGAGCGGTGTTTTGCCCAGCACTTGTTCACGCGAGGTGTAGCCATGCATGCGTACAGCGGCAAGGTTGCAGTCGATGATGCCGATTGCCGGATCAACGATGACAACCGGTGTTGAAGACTCCTGAAATACTTTCTGATTGAAATTGGCGCTGGCCGTCAAGGTCGCCTCGGCCTTGAGCCGGGCTTCTTCGGATTGTGAAAGCTTTTTGGCAAGAGTGCGATTCTTGCATTGCAACGCGGCAAGTTTGGCTTTTACGCTTTCCAAAGAATCGCGGGTCATCTTTATTACGCCATGATATTTGTCTTTCATTAGTATGATCGAATATACCCGATGAATCTACTCATGGTATTGGCCGGGTAGTTCTGATATTTCACCCTCAACGGCAGGTTAAAATTGGCAGATTCGGTGACGCATCGACAGTTACTGCAGGCTGGCTTGATGCCGGGCTGAAAACGACTCTTTTCTTACAGGTATCAAACATGTCGATAGAAGCACCCCCACCGCACGTGCGGCGCAAACGTTACCGGGGCACGCACCCGCGTCGTTTCGAAGAGAAGTACAAGGAGCTGGAGCCGCAAAAATTCGCGGCTGATGTGGAGAAAGTGATCGCCCGCGGGCAGACGCCGGCCGGTATGCATCGGCCGATCTGTGTCAATGAAATCCTTTCCATTCTCGACCCGAAACCGGGTGAGACCGGGCTTGATGTGACGCTTGGCTTCGGCGGCCATTCAAGGGAGATCCTGCCCAGACTGCTGCCCGGTGGCCGCCTTTTTGCCGTCGATGTCGATGCCCTTGAACTGCCGCGCACCACGGCCCGTTTGCGCAAGCTCGGTTTTGCAGAAGACGTGCTGGTCATTCACAAGATGAATTTTGCCGGGATCGCCAAACTGCTGCCGGAAGCCGGCGGCGGGTTTGACTGCATTCTTGCCGACCTCGGCGTTTCATCAATGCAGCTGGATAATCCGGAACGCGGTTTTTCCTACAAGAACGACGGGCCGCTTGATCTGCGCCTGAATCCCCTGCGCGGCACGCCCGCCTCGGCGCTGCTGCAGTCGCTGAGCGTTCAGGAGCTGGCTGAACTGCTGACCGACAACGCCGACGAACCGTACGCCGAACTGATTGCGCAGGAAATAAAGAAAGTGACTTCACCGATCAGCAGCACCCGGCAATTGTCGGATGTGGTGCGTGCCGTGCTCAAGACGCTTCCTGAAAACAAGACGCATGCAAAGTCCCTGCAACGCACTTTCATGGCGCTGCGCATTGCCGTGAACGACGA
>JBIKLY010000123.1:0-6209 GCA_044359525.1 Rhodocyclaceae bacterium
TTGTCTATTTCCATCACGCGATTATGGGCATCGCGCTGCGGGCTGACAAGCGCGGCGACTCAAACGCGCAGGGCGATCAGAGGGACGCTCATTTCGTCGGTGCTGATGCCGCCATGCACGCCGAGCATGGTGTAACGCTTTTCGCCTGGCAGCCAATCCTTGATTGTCCAGTTGTTTTTCATCACCAGCGTGTAGTCGCCAACGCGTGCGGCGAGGCGTGGATGGTAGGGCAACGGGCCGAACCAGCCGGCGGCGATCAGCTCGCGGCTGCGGTGCAGATCGACGCAGTGGGCGAGGTGTTGCCTGATGTAGGCTTCGAAGGCGGAACGATTGTTTTCGCTGACGTAGCAATAGGCGGCACGCCGCTCGCCGCACAGCGGGCGGGTGAGCAATGCGGCGAGTTGCGGGTGATCGTCGAGGCTGATCACGCGCTCTGCCGGGGAGTCAATGAAACCATGATCGGCGGTAGCGATCAGCCAGCTGTCGCGGCCTTGTACATCACGCAGAAACTTGCCGAAGACGGTATCGAGCGTCGCCAACGTTTGTTGCGCCTGTGCGCTGTCGGTGCCGTAGCGATGCGAGTGGGTATCGAGATCGGGGTAGTAAGCATAAATGTAGCGCGATGTTTTCTCCTCGCGTAGCAGCTCTTTGATGCGCGAAAACATCTCTGACATCGTCTCGTAGGCAATGCTGGTTGCGCCGCGTGAATGCCAGGCATTGAAGGGGCTGCCGGCGATGCTTTTCGGCGCTAGCACCCAGCACTCGCGATTGAGTTTCTGGAACAGTGAAGCGTGCTTGAAGAGGTGTGGTGGCAGGGCTTCCGGCAGCATTTTCGGCGCTTCGTAGCGGGGTGTCAGCGGCAGGATGGAGAGCGTCTGATCGAGCTCTTCAAGGTGCATGTGCCAACCGGTGAGGCCGTGTTGCGCCGGTGCCAGGCCGGTCATGAAGGTGGTGATGGCGCTCGCCGTGGTCGACGGGAAAACCGAGGTCATCGTCCCGAGGGTGTGACGCTGCAGGTTCGGGCAGGCCGGGTGGCTGGCCAGTGTGCGCTGACCGAGGCCGTCGATCACCAGCAGAACGATATGGCGCGCCGTGCCGAGCTGTGTGGCAGGTAGCGCGAGCAGTTGCGGGTAGTTCATCTCAGCGCTGCCGCAGGCCGTGGCGATGCTCTGCATCAGGTTGACGATGCTGTTGCCGTCGTAGTCGGGGAGCCGGGTGTTCATGATGAGAACGATTGTACGTCAACGGAAAAAGCGTCAACGAAGAAGGGGGCTTGCGCCCCCTTCGGATGTTTCAAGCTGCGAACAGCTTACTTGGCGACTTTTTTCTGCGTGTCGAGACGGAACTTGACGTAGGAGCCCGGTGCGTCCTCGATTGCCTTGAGGGCGCCGCTACCCGGTTTGCGGGCAGCAACCTTTTTGTCGCCGTTGGTCTGGCCGGTAACCCATTCCTGCCAGTCGAGCCACCACGAACCGGGGTTGTGCGTCGCGCCTTCGAGGAAAGCGTCGGAGTCTTCCGGCAATTCGTCGTTGGTCCAGTAGCCGTATTTGTTGGCCGCCGGCGGGTTAACGATGCCGGCGATGTGGCCGGAGCCGCCAAGTACGAACTTGACCGGGCCGCTCGGGATCTGTGCACCGATGTAGGTGCTCTTCCACGGGGCGATGTGGTCTTCGATCGTCGAGATGAAGTAGCACGGCGTCTTGACCTTCGAGATGTCAATTTTAACGCCGGCCAGTTCGATGCCGCCAGGTTCGCGCAGCTTGTTGCCAAGATACATGTTGCGCAGGTAGAAGCTGTGCATCGTCGCCGGCATGCGCGTTGAATCGCTGTTCCAGTAGAGCAGGTCGAAGGGGAAGGGATCCTTGCCCATCAGGTAGTTGTTCACCACGAAGGACCAGATCAGGTCGTTGGCACGCAGCAGGTTGAACGTGCCGGCCATTTCCGAGCCTTCGAGATAGCCCTGTTCGGCCATCCGTTTCTCGACGCCGGCGACCGCACCTTCATCAAGGAAGATACCCAGCTCGCCGGGCTGCGAGAAGTCGATCAGTGCGGTGAAGAAGGTGGCCGAGGCAACGCGCTTGTCTTTCTTGACCGCCATGTAGGCCAGCGTGGACATCAGCAGGGTACCGCCGAGGCAGTAGCCGGCCATGTTGATTTCTTTCTCGCCGGTTGCCTTCTCGACGGCGTCGATGGCGGCCATCGTGCCTTCGAGCAGGTAATCCTCGAAGTTCTTGTGCGAGAGGTTCTCGTCCGGGTTGACCCACGACATGATGAAGGTGGTGTGACCCTGATCGGTGGCCCATTTGACGTAGGAATTCTTCTCGCGCAGATCAAGAATGTAGAACTTGTTGATCCACGGCGGAACGATCAGCAGCGGCTTCTTGAATTGATCCTTGGTCGTCGGATCATACTGGATCAGCTGGATCATCTCGTTCTGGAAAACGACTTTGCCCGGGGTGGTGGCGACGTTCTTGCCGAGTTCGAAGGCCTCGGTGTCGGTCATCCGGATGCGCAGCTGGCCGTCGCCGGCTTCCATGTCTTTCAGCAAGTTGCCGAAACCCTTGACCAGGTTCTGGCCATGGCTCTTCACCGTTTCGCGGAATACTTCCGGATTGGTCAGCGCGAAGTTGGTTGGCGACAGTGCGTCAATGTACTGACGCGTAAAGAAATTGACTTTGGTCTGGGTGGCTTCGTCGAGGCCGTCAGCTTCAGCGACGGTGTCGTGCATATGACGGGCGGTAATCAGGTAGGACTGTTTCATGAAGTCGAACAGGAAGTGGCCTTCCCAGTCTTCGTCTTTGAAGCGCTTGTCGGTTTTTTCGGGCGAGGCAATCGGCGAAAACGCCGGCATGCCCATCATTTTGAGTGTCGAGTGCTGCCACAGCGAGAAGTAGTCGCGCATCATCTCCATCTGCGTCTGCGCCAGCTTGTACGGGTTGGCCAGCAGGCGTGCAGAGAGATCCATGAAAGCCTTGGCGATGCCGAGTTCGTCGGATGGCGCAGCGACGCCTTCCTTGGCCTTCTTTTCCATGTATTGCGTAAGCAGGCGCGAAGCGCGTTGTGCGACTTCGGCATAGCTTTTGGCGACATCCGCAGGGTTGGGTAGCGCCCGGCCTTCTTCAGTGTTGTTTTGCTGCGACATTTCGTATTCCCTCTGAGGTTAATGAGCCGGCCAGATTGCCCGAAGCCCTGATATAACGAATTACGCCGTCCTCGCCTTGTGTGCGTACGAGTCTTCCGGCTTGTTCCAGGCGGTTCAGATGGGCAATTGCTTCGCCCATCGCAAACATCATCTGATGTGTGTCCAGTTCGCGCGGAAACAGAGTAGTTAACAACTCCGCCGCACTGCGCGGTTCTGCGCAGTTCTCCTCCAGGACAAGTAACCGCTCCTCATGGTGTGCATGCTGTGCGTTGATCCTGTCGAGCATGCCGTAAAACGGCAGGCCGTGGGATGGAAGCACCAGTGTTTCTTCGGGCAGATCGCGGAGGCGGTCAAGCGAGTCGAGGTAGTCGGCAAGCGAATCGGCCATCGGCAATACAGCGAAGATACTGATATTTGTAGATATTTTCGGCAACAGCATGTCCCCCGAAATTAGCACATCGAGGGCCTCGCAGTAAAGCGCCGCGTGTTCCGGCGAGTGGCCAAAGCCAACGCGAACCTGCCAGCGATGTTCTCCGATGCGCAATTCCCGGCCGTCAAACAGGCGCCGGTAATCGGTCGGCAAGCTCGGCACGCCACGGTTATAGCCGCCGCTGCGGGCAGCCAGTCCGGCACAGCGTTCAGCGTCTAATCCGTGTGCGCGGAATTGGCGTAGCATCGGCGGGTTGCCGTGCCCGCCGATTTCATTCCAGACGGCGTGGGCGGTCAGGTATTCGCCTTGTGTCATGTGGATGGCGGCGCCGGTTTTTTCCTGCAGCCAGGCGGCGAGGCCGACGTGGTCGGGGTGGAAATGGGTGACGATGATGCGCGTGATATGGCCGCCGCGTGGCGTTGTTGCCAGTCGGGAAAGGATCGTCTCCCAGTATTCCTTGACTGAGTCGAGGGCAAAGCCGGTGTCGACAATCGTCCAACCGGCCTTTCCGTCAATCTCGTCTGCGAGCAGCCAGAGGTTGATGTGGTTGAGGGCGAAAGGCAGCGGCATGCGCAGCCAGTGGATGCCGGGGGCGACCTCGAAGGTTTCGCCGGCGGCGGGGGGCGTGGCAAAAGGGTAGTCTGGCAACATACGGGGGCGGATTGTAAAAACCTTGGGAATCTATAAACTTGGGCGGGTTGGAGCGCCCGTTTCTCAGGCAGTTCCGTCCCGCAATATAACATTCGACCCGACTCAGGCAGGCACCGTTGGATAAACAGGCGCAAGCACAAGCGACAACTTTCAGTATTTCCGATCTGGCACGCGAGTTCGGCATCACGCCGCGCACGATCCGTTTTTACGAGGATCAGGGGCTGATTCTGCCCGCTCGTGAAGGACGCACCCGCGTTTTCAGCCGGCGCGACCGGACACGGCTCAAGCTCGCCTTGCGTGGCAAGCGGCTTGGCTTCAGCCTGGCCGAGATCGGTTACCTGATTAACATGTACGACACGGCGCGCGACAAGAAGACGCAACTGACCGAGTTTCTTAATGGTCTTTCCCAGCGCAAAGCGGCGCTGGTGCAGCAACGCGAGGACATCGAGGCGGTCTTGCAGGAAGTCAGCGACTTTGAGTTGCAGTGTCAGGAGCTTCTGTCGGCGCGAGAGGCCAAGGAAAAGAACACGCTGTAGTCCGTTGGCTAAATAAGTTGACGTTTACGTCAACGTAAAGTTAAATGGCAGCTATGCACAAAGCTCAGGATCCCCAATTTGCCGAACGCGTCCGCGCGAGTTTCGATCGTCAGCAGGCGATGGCGCTGATTGGCGCGAGCATGCCGGTGATCGAGCCGGGCTATACGGAGATTCATCTGCCGCACCGGCCGGAAGTAACGCAGCAGCACGGCTACATCCACGGCGGCGTGGTCGGCATGATTGCCGATTCGGCGGCGGGCTATGCGGCAAGTACGCTGACTTCGTATGAAACCGGCGTGCTGACGGTTGAGTACAAGCTTAACCTGCTGGCACCGGCCGAGGGGCAGTTGCTGATTGCCGAAGGCTCGGTAATCCGCTACGGGCGAACACTGATTGTGACGAAAGCCGATGTATTTTCCGTCAAGGACGGCAAGAAGACCTTGTGTGCGGTGATGCAGCAGACAATCATGACTTTGCACGGCAAAAAAGAAAAATCTGAATCCAAGGAGTGAGATTGATGAACAACCCGATGGAATACGCTAGCCTCGGTTTTGCCCACGGTGAAACCATCGACATGTTGCGTGATGCGATTCGCGCTTTTGCCGCTGCTGAAATTGCACCGCGCGCCGAAGCGATCGATCGTGACAATCTCTTCCCCGTCGATCTCTGGAAGAAATTTGGCGACATGGGCCTGCTCGGCATGACCGCCGACGAGGAATACGGCGGTACCGGCCTTGGCTACCTCGCGCACATCATCGCCATGGAAGAAATCTCGCGTGCGTCGGCCAGCGTCGGCCTGTCGTATGGCGCGCACTCCAATCTTTGCGTCAATCAGATCCGGCGCAACGGCAACGCCGCGCAGAAGACGAAATACCTGCCCAAGCTGATTTCCGGCGAACATGTCGGCGCGCTCGCCATGTCCGAGCCGAATGCCGGTTCCGACGTGGTGAGCATGAAATTGCGCGCCGATAAAAAAGGCGATCACTACGTCCTCAACGGCTCGAAGATGTGGATTACCAACGGTGGCGACGCCGACACGCTGGTCGTCTACGCGAAGACCGACCTTGAGGCCGGCGCGAAAGGCATCACCGCTTTCATCATCGAAAAGGAGATGAAAGGCTTTTCCTGCGGCTCCAAGCTCGACAAGCTCGGCATGCGCGGCTCGAACACCTATCCGCTCTTCTTTGATGACTGTGAAGTACCGGCCGAAAACGTCCTCGGTGCACTGAATGGTGGCGTGCGCGTGCTGATGTCCGGGCTCGATTACGAGCGTGCCGTGCTGGCCGGCGGCCCGCTTGGCATCATGGCGGCGGCGATGGATGCGGTCATCCCTTTTGTGCATGAGCGTAAGCAGTTTGGTCAGGCGATCGGCGAATTCCAGTTGATGCAGGGCAAGATCGCCGACATGTACACTACTTTCAACGTTTGCAAAGCCTACGTTTATGCCGTC
>JBIKLY010000124.1:0-6197 GCA_044359525.1 Rhodocyclaceae bacterium
CAAGCAGGTCGTAAAGTGTCGATTTCACCAAATATTCCTCCCTGGTTAGTATGTTTTCTGCCTAGCATTTTTGCATAACTTTTCCGATTTGGCAAAATGGCGATGGGCCAGACCGGAGTGTGTTGCGGGAGTGTCGGCCGCTGGCTCAGGAACCCAAGAGCTTGTTGCGTGTCAAATGAAAAAATCTATATACACATTGGATGAAATTTACCACGGACTTTTGACTCGCCATGATTAAACACATCGCTGTAACTGTGCTGCTCTGCCTTGCGGCACTGACCGTACGTGCTGATGTCGTGAATATCGATAGCGCCGAACTGGCGCGTCTTGCGGCCAGTGGGGTTGCCGTGATCGACATTCGTACTGAAGGCGAATGGAAGGAAACCGGCGTCATCGCCGGCAGCAAACTGCTGACCTTCTTTGATGAAAAAGGCCGTGTCGACCGACCCGCCTGGCTGGAGAAAGTGAAAGCAGTAGTGAAGCCGGATCAGCCGGTCATCCTGATCTGTCGCAGCGGCAACCGTACGCGCGCGGCGACGCAGTTTCTCGCGCAGCAGGCTGGTTATAAAACCGTTTATAACGTCAGCGGCGGGATAATTGCTTGGGGCAAGGAAGGACGCTCCGTCGTGCCGCCGGGCACTGCAGTTGCCACATGCAAAGCGGGAGCGCGTTGCTGAGGCCGTTTGTTGCTAATTGACTTGTTGCCTTGCCGGGAAGAAGTTGATGAAACGTATTTTGCTGGGAGTCGTGAGCGCACTTATTGCCAGCCAAGCGCTGGCGGCGGGGCTAACCACCGCTGAACTGGTCAGTGAGCGATGTGGGACATGTCACGGTAGCGATGGGCAATCCACCTCGCCGATCTTTCCTTCGTTGGCAGCGCAAAACCAGGCGTATCTGGTCAAGCAGATGAAGGATTTCAAATCAAAAAAACGGGTCAGCGAAACGATGGCGCCGCAGGTGGCAGATCTTTCCGCAGCGCATATCACCGAGCTGGCGGCTTATTTTGCAGGTAAACCGGCAAAGGTCAATCGTGTTTCTGAAGAGGATCTGTTGCTGGTCGGGCGCTATATCTATACAAAAGGAAATAGTTGGTCGGGTGTGCCGGCGTGCGCCAGTTGCCACGGAGAAAAAGCTTTCTGGACGTCAGTTCTGCCGCGTCTTGCGGGGCAAAACTCGCGCTATTTGCTAAGTCAGCTCAAGGAATTCAATCTCCGGACACGCACCAATGACAACGAAGTGATGCATCTGGTGGCCTCCCGGTTGACCGAAATGGAAACCAAGGCCGTTTCTGATTATCTGTCGCAGTTGCACTGAGCGTATTCCTGTTTCAGTAGGCCGTCGGCGTGTTCGGTTAGTCCGGGTGGTTTTCAGGCGCCTGCTGCAGATTGTCCCGCGGTATTAAGTCCTACGCTTCGGCTTCTTTCGTTTCGTCTTCAAGCGGTAGCGTTTCGGCCAGAATCGCGGCGATGTAGTCCTCCGGTAGCCGCTGTTCGACGGCCAGTTCGGCGGCACTCTTGCCGCTCGCCTGCAGTGCGGCCATCCAGCCGTTAAGGCCGGTCGATAGCGAGCGGCCGGCCTGTTCCCCGTCTTTGGTCGCCCGTTCGCCGCCTTCGACTTCGTACTTGTTGGCGTAACCGCGCGGTGTGACCATCAGGCCGTGTTTGATGAAAGTATTCGAGTTGCCGATCAGAACGGTCGACAACATGCCGATATCGAATTCAGCCATTTTCTCCAGCGTCGTGAATTCGATGCGCTGCTTCGGGCGGTAGGCTGATTTGACGATAGCCACCGGCGTGTCGGGGCTGCGATGACGCAGAAAAAGGCGCTGCGCCTCGACGATCTGGCGCGCGCGGCGGCCGCTCTTCGGGTTGTAGAGCGCGACGACGAAATCGGCGTAGGCCACGGCGTCGAGCCGGCGGGCGATGGTCGGCCACGGGGTGAGCAGATCGGACAGCGAGATGGCGCAGAAGTCGTGCGTCAGCGGCGCGCCGACCAGTGCGGCACAGGTGTTGAGCGCCGAGGCGCCAGGGATGATTTCGACCTCGATGTCGGCGTCGGGCGTCCAGCCGGCCTGAAAGAGTACTTCGAAGGTCGGCCCGGCCATGCCGTAAACGCCGGCGTCGCCCGACGAAATCAGCGCCACTTTTTTCCCCTGGCGCGCACGATCAAGCGCTTCGATGGCGCGGTCGAGCTCCTCAGTCATCGATTTCTTGATCACCTCCTTGCCTTCGACCAGATCGGCGACGAGGCGGATGTAGGTGACGTAGCCGATGATCGTATCGGCTTCGGCAATCGCCGCGCGGGCGCGTGCCGTCAGGTGGTCGTTGCTGCCCGGGCCGAGGCCGACGAGCATGATTTTTCCGGTTTTCTGTGCACTCATGGGGTAATCCTTGCGATGGAGACGGTTGCGTTACGGCCGTCGGCGCCGCGCAACTTGTGTTTTTCGATAATCAGCTGTGTCCGGTCGACGCCGCCGACCAGCAGCGCGGCGGCTTCGGAAACAGAAGGCGTGCCGGTGTACTTGCGCACGGTTTCCGACGGGTTGGGTACATCGACGACAGCCAGTTGCGCTGCCGGGTAGAAACGGATCCTCCAGCCGCGCGCCTGTGCGACCTGCTGCAGGCCGGCTTCGTCGGCCTTGAGGTCGATGCTGGCCGTGGCGGCGACATCGGCCAGTTGTGCGCCGCAAGCCGCCAGCGCCTCGTCGATGGCCTGGGCGATGGTCGCGGCCGGCGTGTCGCGGTCACAGCCCAGCCCGAGCGCTATCTTCACGCGGCGCTGCCCGGGCGGTAGATGATGCGCTTACCAGCGAGTTTTGCAACAAGTTCGGCCGGCAGTTCGCGTTCGCTGATCCAGAGCACGGCGGAAAATTGTTCGGGGTCGATTTCTTCGAGCCGGGTAAAACGCCGCACGTTGGCCGGCAGCGCGCCGCTGCGGCCGTTGGCGTGGCCGCCCCACCAGTTGTCGCTACCGGCTTCCTGCACCAGCGCGACCGGTTCGTCATTGACCACCGCCGCGCTGGCGCGGACGATTTCGTCGTGACTGGCTTCAAAAGTCCAGCCCAGTTCGCGCCCGAGTAGGTCGACGGCCAGCGTCTGGCGTGCATCCGAGGCCGTGGTCAGCACCGCTGTCGCGCCGAGCGCTGCGGCGAGCTGGCCGGCCAGTTCGTTGGCGCCGCCGAGATGGCCGGAAAGCACCGGGATGACGAACTTGCCAGCTTCGTCGATGACCACGACCGCCGGGTCGCTTTCCTTGTTGCCCAGGTGCGGTGCGATCAGTCGCACGACGGCGCCGAGCGAGACGATGCAGACGATGGCGTCAAAGGCGGCGAACAACGCTGGCACCTGATCGCCGACCTTGCCGGTGTAGCAATGCGCTGTGTTGGGCGAAGGCTGGGCAACGGCGCTTTCGGCTTCACTGCGGAATTTTTCCGGTGCGAACAGTTGCGCGCCGGGCAAGGCGGCGACGACCCGGCCGGCTAGTGCGATGCCGTGCCGGGTGATGGCGACGACGGCAATCTTCATGCGCTTTTGACTTCGCCGGACTCGCCGGCTTCCTTGCGCTGGCGGCAGCCGCGCCGCAATTCGCCGCGTTCGCGCTTGGGGTTCTGCACCAGCATCAGCGACAGGTAATTGACCTTTTCGCCCCGCAGGCTGACGACGTCGCGCACGATGCGTTCATCCGGTGCGCCGACTTTTTCGACGAAGCAGCTGGTGGCGAGCAGATCGCGGCGTTGCAGCAAGTCGATCACTTCGTCGACCTGCGGTTTGACCTTGAGCAGGACCAGCGTGTCGAACTCGTCGAGCAGGTGATCGATGACGCCGACGCCGTAATTGGCCGGGATCACGGCCAGCGTTTCGTCCTCCTCGGCAAGCGTCGTGCCGGTGCTCGCGGCGGCGGCGGCGAACGAGCTGACGCCGGGGATGGTTTCGACTTCGACCTCGGGAACCAGCTCGCGCACAACGCGGGCGAGATGGCCGAAGGTGGCGAAGGTCGAGGCGTCGCCTTCGACGAGAAAAACGAGGTCGCGCCCCTCGCCGAGCAGTTCGACGGTGCGCGCGGCGGCGCGCGCCCAGGCTTTGGCGAGGATTTCGGCGTCGCGTGTCATCGGGAAAACCAGTTCCTCGGCGTCGGTCGGGACGGTCAACCCTCCACGCTCGACAATCGACAGCGCGTAGGAAATTTCCTCGGCTTTCTTTACCGGATATAGCCAGCGCGCGCCGGATTGCAGCACGGCCCAGCTGCGCCGGGTAATCAGTTCGGGGTCGCCGGGGCCGAGCGAGGCGCCGATCAGTTTGCCGTAGTTTTTTGTCATGATTGGGAAAGCTCTTTCGACACGGAGTACACGGAGACACAGAGAACACGGAGAGAAAAACAAAAAGAAACACCGGTTCGCATTTCTCCGTGTTCTCCGTGTCTCTGTGCCCTCTGTGTTAAATGCGGTTCGTTTTTCATTTCATTTCCTTTTGTGCGCTAACAATCCACACCGGGTTCTGCGCGGCGAGCCGGTGCATGTCGAGGATGGGCTGGCTGCGGCTGGCTTGCAGCTGGACGACGTCCCACGCGGCGCCAGCGGTGTTCAGCGCAGCGGTGGCGGTGGCGAGGTTTTCGAGGGTGACGAAGTTCATTACGAGGCGCCCGCCGGGTTTCAGGCGGTCGAGAATCAGGGCGATCAGCTCGCCGAGTTCGCCGCCCGAGCCGCCAATGAACACCGCGTCGGGGTCGGGCCAGGTATCGAGCTGTGCCGGCGCTTTGCCCTCGGTCAGCGTGTAGTTGCCGATGCGGAAATGCGCGGCGTTGGCGCGCGCGTTGGCGGCGTCGCCTGCGTTCTTCTCGATCGCCCAGACGTGGCCGAGCGGCGCGAGGCGCGCCGCTTCCAGGCCGACCGAGCCGGAACCGGCGCCGATGTCCCAGACGATGGCGTCGGGCGCGATGCGCAGTTTGGCGAGCGACACGGCACGCGCTTCCTGCTTGGTGATCAGGCCTTTTTCCGGCGTGCGCTGGATGTATTCGCCGTCTTCGCGGCCGAAGGCGGGCGGGCGGGCGTCTGGCTGGCGTTCGACGATAACGACGTTGGGCTCGGGGAAGCTCATCTGTGCGGCGTCGGCGGCGCTCAAATCATGGAACAGGGCTTCATCGGGCAGCAGCAAACGGCAGGCGACCGAGAGCTTCGCATCGCCGTAACCTGCGCTGAGCAGCGCCCGGGCGAGCCGCGCCGGGGTGTTTTCTGGGCCGGTGAACAGGGCAACGCGCGGATGCAGTGCGATGGCACGCATCAGCTTGTACAGGCCGTGTGCCGGGGTGGCGCCGACAAACCATTCGCCGGCATCGCTGCTGTGGCAGGTGGCAATCTTCACCTCTTGCCAGGGCTGTTTGAAACGCGCGAAAGCGAGTTGTAGCGTCGACGGCGCGGGCAAGATTTCGAAGCCGTCGCGCCCGAGTTTGCCGGTCAGCCACGAGGCGATGCCGTGGCACAGCGGGTCGCCGGTGGCCAGCGCGACGACGCGCTGCCCGGCCGCGCGCGCCGCAGCGATCCAGCCCGGCACCTGGCCGAGCACGCCGTCCATGTCCTGCAACTTGCTGCTTGGTAGATGCGGGCGAACGAGTTCCAGCGTGCGGCCGGCGCCGATCACCAGGTCGGCTGCGGCAAGGCGCTGACGCGCGGTGTCGGAGAGGCCAGCCCAGCCATCGTCGAGAATGCCGATTAGAAAAATAGGGGACAGACCCCGATTTTCGCCTTCGGCTTTTAAAATTGGGGTCTGTCCCCTATTTTTCCTATTTTTCTGCTTCATTTTCTTCCACACGAACAATGAACCGCCCCTCGAAATCGCAGACGAGGACGGTCAGGTGATAGGGGCCGGGGTAACAGGACTTCAGGCTGCGGATGGCTTTCTTCGCCAGCGCGCGGTGAAAGTCGACGGTCAGGCCAAGTGCGGCGAGGCGTTCGGCAGCAAAGCGCGCGGTTTCCGCAGCGCGGATTTCCTCAACGAGATCGGGCGGCGCGCCGACTTCCTGCGCCGACGCGGCGAGCAGGTCGCGGTCGATTTCGGCCTTCCAGGCATGGGTAACCGACAGTCCCTGGCCCATCTTGGTCAGCTTGCCGGCCATCGCGCCGACGTGGATACGCGTCATCTGGTGCTTGTTGGCGGTGCTGAACGCCGCCTTGACGAAGTCGCCCATCTGCACGAAGCACGATT
>JBIKLY010000063.1:0-21380 GCA_044359525.1 Rhodocyclaceae bacterium
TTCATGCCGTCGAGAGGCAGCGCTCCGTTATACGCGGTGACCAGATTGATCTCGCCGGATTTCGCGGCGATGCGCGCACCGGCGCTGCCGCTGCTGCTGCCCTCAAGAACAATATGCTTGCCGGCGATGTCGACCAGCGAACGCTGCAGCGTGCGGCTGTCGGCGATCAGACGCTCGGTTGCTGCTTTTTCATTGACGATCTCGATCAGGCTACCGGCTTCCAGCGTGGCATCGCCACCGCGCGTCGATTCGGTCTCCAGAACCTTTTCGTCGATCCCGGTGCCCGTATTCTTGCGCTCCACCGTGATCTCGGCCGCCGTATCGCGTGCCTTGATGAAAATCGAGCCGTTGGCATCGACCGTTGTCGTCGCCGTCATCCGCCCGGCGTGATTGACCGCCAGGCCAGCCAGCGTGATGTTGCCGCGCCGGGCGATGATCTCGCCGACCTTGTCGACGGCCACCGAACCGCCGATATTCACATCGTTACCATCGGCATCCTTGCCGACAAAGGGATCGACCTCGACCAGGAAGCCGCGCATGCGCGCATTGGTCGGCGCGGCTAGATAGACTTTCGAGCCGGCCGCCAGCATCGCCTGCCCGCCGGGTGTTTCGATCTTGCCGGCATTCTCGACACGCGGCGCGAACATATAGATGCCGCCGCCCTCGCCCGAAGCCAGCTGCGCACCGGCTTCGACGCGAACGAAACTCGACTGGAACTGCCCGGCCGTTCCTTCAAAGGCGAAGGCCGCCTGCTTGCCCTGCTGCGAGAGCCAGCCCTTCTGGAAAACCTCGTCGGAAATATTCAGCGTCGACGCCACCAGCCCGCCGACGTTCACCTGCGCGCCACCGCCGAACAGGATGCCGTTCTGGTTGATCAGGTAAAGCTGCCCGGTCGCCGTCAGCATGCCCTCGATGACGGTCGGGTCGGCCGAGCCGATGCGGTTGACCGCGCTACCGCCGGTCGGCTGGGCGAAGTGCACATGGCCGCCCTTGCCGATGTTCAGATTGCTCCAGTTGAAGATTGCCCGCAGTGCCGTCTGCGTGACCTCGCCGTAGCTGCCGGTAGCGTTGTAGCTGCCGTAACCGTTACCGGTGAAGGCGCTGGTCGGCGGCACGTAGCCGGCCGCCGGGCGGGCGATGGCGGCCAGCGCCGCCGGCATCACGCGCTGCGTCGTCTGGGCTGCGGCATCGCCGGTCGCGAAAGTGCCGGCAAGCCCGAACATGCCGAGCAAAACACTCAGGCAAACCGCCGCCGCCTCGCCGCCGACGCACTTGCCATGCGACGGCATGTTCTCGCACACAGGGACGAGCATGCCGCGCGTCTCGTCAAAAACCAGGCGGTATCGATTGGCGTTCATGATCAGTCCTCAGTGTGGCGCCGGCAAATCCGGCACTCGGGATTGCAGGGATCGAAGGGCTTTACCGCAGAGGCGCAGAGGACGCAGAGGTGACGCAGAGAAAATCAAATTCTTGCCTGTATGTTGCTTTTCTCTGCGTTGCCTCTGCGCCTCTGCGCCTCTGCGTTGGGGGTCGATGTTTAAATGCGAGCGACCTAATTCATACTCAAGCCGTTGTTTAATTACGCAATTTTCGCTGAAAAACTGCATTTTCATGGTTTTCAGCATCAAAATTCGTAAGCCAGGCGGGCGTCGATGCGTAGATCGCCTTTCTTTGTCTGGTCGCCGTCTTCCAGTGCGCGTGCGGCATAAACGTGGGCGTTCCAGTGGCGTCCGGCTTTGAGCTTCAGCCCGAGGCCGCTGCCCGCCAGCGTGAAGCGGTCCTTCTGGCCGGGCAGCGCTTCCTTGAGACTCAGCTCGGCGTAATCGACAAAAGCCAGCGCGTTGATCTGCATTGCATCGCCGCCGAACGACGGCGTCTGGATTTCCAGGCGACCGCGCAAGCCGATGTCGCCCGTGCGCTCGGCGTCGTAATAGCCGCGCACCGAGTCAACACCACCGGCGGCCAGCTGCTCGTTCGAGATCAAGGGTTGTGCGGTCAGCTGCACGTCGCCGTGCGCCAGCAGGCTCCAGCCGGCGCCGAGGTTCTGCTGGCGCGTCAGGTCGGCGCGGAAGATGGCGAAATTGGCGCGCGCACCGGCGCGCTTGCACTCGAACTGATCCTTCTGCACGCCGTCGCAGTCGATGGTCTTGTCGGCGAGGCCGCGCAAGCCGAGCGTGACGCCGGCGCCAAACTGCCACTGGCCGTCACTGTCCGGCACTGTGGCGTTGTACTGCAGCGCCGCCGGAAAATAGCGGATCGGCCGGCTGCTGCCGTCGAGCAAGCTGTCTTCCTTGAAGTCCTTGTAATCGAGTCCGGCTGACAGCGTATGAAACCAGTCGCCGCCGCCGGGAAGCGGCAGAACATAGCGCGCACCGAGCGTCGTACCCTTGCCGACCACGCTGCTGCCCAGCACCGTCGGCACGTTGCTGTTCGAGCGCACGGCGTAGAGCGCCAGCGTGGCGCCGCTCTGCCGGTCGACCGGCAGCGTGTAGTTGGCGATCACCACCTCGACCTGGCTGCGATCGGCCGGCGCCGTGATGTAGTTGAGCGCCAGGCTGTGCTGGCGCTGCCACAGGTTGTCGTAGCGCAGCGAGCC
Organism: Rhodocyclaceae bacterium; assembly: GCA_044359525.1. Lineage (GTDB taxonomy): Bacteria > Pseudomonadota > Gammaproteobacteria > Burkholderiales > Rhodocyclaceae > CAJBIL01. Next base: position 2,597 of record JBIKLY010000063.1, read on the forward strand.
CTCCAGCCGGCCGCGCTTGGTATCCTGACTTTGCTTGGTATTGAGCTCCAGCGAACCGTGCAGCGGCAACTGATCCTCGACCTGCAGTTCGACCTCGACCTTGCCCGGCAGCTTGCCGGCGCGCAGCAGCGGCGTGATGCGCCGGTCCGGGCTGCGCGAGAGCTGCGCCAGCTCCTGCTGCACCTCGGTGAACTGCGGCACGCTGCCGACGGCCAGCGCCGGCGTGCCGGCACGAATGTCGCCGAGCGAGAAATAGCGCGAGCCGCTGACGCGCAGGCGCTCGACGCTGCCTTCGGCAACACGCAGGGTGACGACGCCTTCATTCACTTTCTGTTCGGGAATGTCGACCAGCACGGTCAGGTATCCGGCGTCGTGATAGGTTTTTTCGAGCGCTTCGCGCGCCTTCTCGACATCCTCGATGCGGCGCTGCGGGCCAAGATGCGGATAGACGGCTTTTTCAATGGCGCCGGTCGGCAGCACGGTATTGCCGTCGACGACGAACTCGAAAATATCGAAACGCCCGGCAGCCGCAGGCGCGGGCGTAGTGGTGGCATCGTTGGCCAGCAGCGGCTGGCTGGCGAACAGGCTGGCCACCAACAGCGAAACAAGGAACAGGGAAATGCGCTTGTGCATGGTAGGCGTGATCTTTTTTCCAGAAGTACGACAGTTTGCCTACGGGAATTTTCAGGCGCGGTATCGGCCAACGATCCGTTCGGACTATGCCCATGAGCCAGGTGGATCAAAAAACGGGCCTCCCGAAGGAGGCCCGAATACATCGTGAAACCTGAAGCGTTGTATTTAGAACAGACGCTGCAGCGGTGCGCACATGTTGCCGAAACGCGTACCCTTGGCGACGTTGACATCGAAACCTGTCGTGCCCGGCGTGTAGGTCGGCGGCAAAGCGGCAACCCAACCGCTACCGTTGAAGGCCGGGTCACCCGAACGGGCGATGAAGAAGTCAGCAAACGTCTTCTTCAGACCGGTCAGGTCGTTGCGGTACTGCATGGTCAGTTCCGAAGCGAACTCGTAGTTGCCGTCGATCAGATTGGCCTTGGTCGGCAGGATGCCGGTGGTGCCCGTCGTACCGACGACCAGCGTGGCGGTGTCATTGGTGTCGTACATGGCAGCTGCGCCGTCGAGCGCGCGGAAGCTGTAGCCGTTCGCGGCGTTCGTCGGGCCCTTGGCCCACTTGGTCGAATCGCTGCTCGTCTTACGGTCGTCGTTCAGGCTGTCGACCGAGAGGGTGCCGACCGCACCGTAACCGCCGGTACCGAAGTCAACCTTGTAGCTCTTGCCTTCTTCGTCCTTGAACTTATGCACGCCACCGGCGGCGGCCTTGTCCAGACAGTCGCGGACGTTGCCCGAGGTCGAGTTCTCGATCACCGTGTAGCCGGCGGTGACGTCGATCACGTACGGGTCGGCATCGGTGCCCGAGCCGGAAGCCTGGTAGCCGGCGGAGTCGGACATGCGGGCGGGCTGGGTATAACCGCTACCAGCCACTGAACCATCGGTACAGGGGAAGTTGTTGAAGAACCAGTTGTAGCTGGTCTGCGTACCCGAACCCGGAACGCGGCGGCAGGCGACGACCTGGTCGCCGGCGGCCGGCGCGGCGATGCCGAGTTGGGACCACGTGGCGATGTTGGCGGACAACAGCGCGCCGTAGGTGGCGCGGCTGATGTGGGTCGTCATCGGAATGACGTTGGTCACCGGCAGGCCCATGGCCAGCACGTTGACACCGACGACGGTCAGGTTGGCGACTTCGGCTGGATCGAGCGCCGACTGGCCGAACTCGACGTTGAGCGGGCCCTTGAACAGGTTCGGGGCGACGTCGGAAACGCCGAAGTCAGGAACGACTTCCTGGCCGGTCGGGGCGCCAACGCCCGGATCGATACCCTGCACGGCGCACTTGAAATCGACGCCGGAAGCGGCGCAGGTCGCAGCCGAGACCTTCAGCGTGGCCAACGCCTGGGCGCGAGCCACCGGGTTCACGCCGAACACCGAACCGCCGGTCGAACGCTTGATGAACAGCACTTTCTTGCCCTGCAAGGCGGCCGGGATATCGACGGTCGACTTCATCGTGCCGAAGAAGGCGCGCTGCTGCTTGCCGTCGCCGTTGTCGATGTACTTGAACCAGTCGGTGCCCTTGGTGCCGACGTACATGTTGGTGGCCGTCGTTTCGAGGAAGTTGTCCGGTGCGGTGGCGCCAGACAGATAGACGGTGAGGTCCGGCGTCTGGAAAGCGGTCAGGGCGAAAGCCGGGGTGGCGGCGCCAGCGAGGGCGACGGCGCAGGCGGCGGCGATGTGGGTCATTTTCATGGAAAATCCTTTCAGGTTTGGGTTGCCGTCCCCGACGGGGACGGCAGCTTTACGGCGTATGACTGAATGACAAACTTACTTGCCGAGGCGGCGACGGCGGGCGATGGCGCCGATCATGCCGAGGCCGGCGAGGAACAGTGCGTAGCTCTCGGGTTCGGGAACGGCAGCGTAGATCAGCGTACCGTCGTTCTGGAACTGCCAGGTCAGCGCGTTACCGGACGAATCGCTGAACTGGTTCAGCGTCGCCTTGGTAACCGTGCCGGTGGTGGCTTTCTCTGAAAGCAGATAGAAACCGAGGCTGTCGCCGACCGCGCCATCGGTGGTGAACTTAGCTTTGCCGGCAACGTTATTACCGTAGCTCACAAGACCGGCACCAACTCCGGTAAGAATGATGGACTCGTTACTACCGATAGCAGTGGTATTGGTCAGGAAGGAACCGGTGACCGTAGCGAAGGTACGGAACTCGGTGTAGGTCGGCAATTGAGCAGCCGTAATGCCACTTGACGTAGTCAGGAAGCGGTCAGTGCCGTTGGAATCAGCGGCGGTGATGTTCCAGCGCAGGCCGGCCACGTTGCTCGTACCGGACAGGAAGGACGTCAGGTTGGCGTCGGTGCCGAGCGAGAAGATACCGCCAACTTTCGGCATCAGCTTGTTGCCTTCCAGCACCGGCGTAGCAGCGGTGGAGGCCCAGTTGGTAAGGCTACCGCCAAAAATCCCATCCTTGGACAGCGAACCAAGGTCGCGAACGTAGTTGCGGTCGTCGGACGTTTCAGCCGTACCGCCGTTGTCCCACAACTGGAAAAACAGTTCGCCGTTGCCACCGGATCCGTTGTCGATGGCAGCATTAGCACCGCCGGCAAGGGCGAGACCGAGAAGGGTTGCGATCAGTTTGATTTTCATGAGTGTGCTTTCCTTGTGAAGTTAAGTTGCTGGTGTCCGGCGTGTTGCCAGGAGTCCCTTGTTGCGGAACCGGGCCCGTGCCTTGCCCCGATTCCTGTAATCCCTCACGAAGCGCTAGCTCTTCTTTGCTATCGGCAGTCCCCCGCCGGCGCACTTCCTTCTGGAACGGTGTTCATTGTTGCGGGCGAAGGTGACAAGGCATGTAGTTGGAAACCGGCAAACCCCCTGCCGTTGGGATCATTCGTGTTACATCTGACTGACCAGCCAATAAGCCAAATGGACTACGCGCGGTTTGCAGGATTTGCAGGTCGGCTTAGGCCCAATACCGTTCAGTTAAGTGTCCATGGACCCATCACCGTTCGGGCTGAGCTTGTCGAAGCCTTGTTGCCACCCCACCCAGCGCTTCTACTGGCTCCCTTCGACAAGCTCAGGGCGAACGGGCTTAACTGAACTCTATTGGGGTTAGGCCGCAGGCCGTCCCCCACATCCCAAGCGTGGGCTTCGCGCTGGGGATTGCCTGCGGGGCATAACCCGACATGTGCGCCAGCACGGTAAAGGCGGATCAGACGGCGCCGGCGTAGCCGACGATCAGGCGCATGGCGGTGGCTTTGGAAACGGCCTGGGCGCGGTTGCGCACGTTGAGCTTGCGCAGGATCTTCTGCACGTGATTCTTGACGGTAAGCGGGCTGATATTGAGAATTTCGCCAATATCCTGATTGCTCTTGCCCTCCTGCACCCAGCCGAGAATCTCGATCTCGCGTTCGGTCATCAGTTTGCGCAGATCGACCAGGCGCATGCTGCCGTCGGCGCAGATCGCCGAGCGCTCGGCCTGCGCAAGCGTGCGCAGGAAGGCCATGTGGATGTGCGGCATGAGCAGTTCAAGAAAATACGCGTGGCGCAGCGAAAGATTGCCCGGCATGCCGCCGAAGAAAAAGAAACTGCTGCTGATGCCGCTGCCGTCGATCGGTGCGCTGCCATGCGCGGCGGCGTTGCCGAAGCAAGCGCGTTCGAGCAGAGGGCTGAAGCGGTCGTAGAGCGCCGCTGGTATCTGCATGTCCGGCGCGATCAGGCACGGTGAATCGCCGGCCTCGCGCCAGGCGAGCATCGCCCGCGTGACCAGCCCATCAACCGGATGGCAGACCTCGTCGAAGGTCTCCTCGCTGACGACGCAACTGTTGAAACGATCCATCATCAGCATCTCTTCGCCGTCGCGCATGACCAGGCAGATCAGCACGTCATGCGGCAAAAGCGCCTGCAACTGGCCCTGCGTCCACAGAAAGAACTGGTAGCGCTTCTTGACCTGTAACGAGGTCTCGATAGCACGCAAGATGTTCTCCTGCTCATCGGCAGTCAGGGTGATAAAAGCGCCGTTCATTGTTCCCTTGTTCGCAAGGCTGGCGACTATTCGCACGAATCAGAATGGCCAATCATGACAGGCCAGTATTTCATCCAGATTTATCTTTTGTTGCAGTGCAGAAGCCGCAATCCGGAACCGGAAACTCACACCACGAGCAGCGGATCAGAGCAGCGAAACATCCATGGCGCCAGGATCGGCGCCGCGTTCGAGCAGGAGGTGCACGCTGCCGACCTGGCGCCGGAAGACGGCCCAATAAAGCGCCGAGCGCCCGTTACGATCAGGCAGATCAGGATCGACGCCGGCCTTCAGCATGGCCTGCAGGCTGCCCAGCTGGCCGCCCACAGCGGCCAGCGCGAGCGGCGAAAGGCCATCGCGGTCGTAACACTCGACCGTTGCCCCATACGCAAGCAGGAGGCGGGTGATTTCGCCGCGGTCGAAGCGGGCCGCAGCGAGCAGCGGCGTATCGCCGTTGCTGCTGCGCGCATCGGGAACGGCCCCGGCACGCAGCAACAGACGAACAATCTGGCTGTGGCCACGCACGACGGCAAGGCCGAGCGCATCGAAACCCTCCGGCCCGCGCCGGCGCGTGTCGGCGCTGCGCTCAAGCAGCATGCGCACAGCCTCGACTTCGCCCTGGCCGACAGCGAGCAGGAGCAAGGTGTTCCCTTCGGCATTTCGGAAAGCGGCGCTCGTTCCCGTGCCAAGCATCTGTTTGACGCGCTCCCACTGACCCTGCTTGGCCGCCGCCATCGCTTCGCGCTGGATCAGCGGACTGAACGTGGGCGTCTCGTGCGCCGCTTCGCGCAGCGCCGAAAACTCGCCGCTATAACTGCGCTGACGCGTCGTATCCGGTGGCATGCGCTCGACCACCCAGGCCAGATCGGCGCCCTCCTCGGCGCCGGCCAGCCCGCCCCAGGCGGCGCCAACGACCAGCAGAAGGTGCTTGATACAAAAACGTTTTCTCATTTCAGGGCCAGACGAGGTGAAGGAGGCATAAATTACTGCCCCGATGTTAAAAACACGGGGGCCGGATGAAGCACCGGATGAGCCATTCGGACTACGCCCGGCAAGACATGGGAAAAAAAGGGTTAAAAGGCAACAAAAAAACATCACCACCAAGACACCAAGAACACCAAGTTTCACCAAGAAAACATGGCCTTGAATTGGTGCACCTTGGTGTACCTTGGTGTCTTGGTGGTTCGCACTTTCTCGTCAACTACTGACCCGCGGCCACAGCAGTCGTCAGCGTTCTGGCGCGCGGGGCGAGGGGGCGGAACAGCCATTCGGCGTGGGTTTTGGCGCCGGCGAACTCTTCCCAGCCGGGCGGGAAGCCGGCCTGCACGATGGGCACGCCTTCCGAGCGGCTGCGCAGCGCGGTGATTTTCCCGCCGACGATGATCAGCACCCAGTCGCGCTGGCCGGTCAGCGGGTCGACGAAAATCTGCCGCAGATGGCGACGCGGCACCTGATGCCGACGGTCTTCGAGCAAATCTTCAAGACGACGCGGCAATTCCTTCGCGCCGGGCGACGCATCGTGATAGCGCCACAAGGCGTTGGCGAACTGCTCGCCGATGAACAGCAGCTCGCGCTCGCGCTCGCGCTGCATTTCGGTTTGCCAGACGGTGCCGAGCGCCGCCAGCCCGAGGCCGACCAGCGCGACGAGAAAGAGGACGATGAGGTAGGTAAAGCCACATTGACCGTGCTGGCCGTGCCGGATTCCCTTACCAGTCACGGTAAGCGCTGCCGTCACGGGCAGTCCCTTCGGCGCCGCTGCGCACATCCCAGATCAGGCGCGAGCCGGGCGGCTGCGGTGGCGGTACGAGCACCCAGGTTTCGCTGCTTTCGCTCACCGGGTCGACCGGCAGGCGCCGCAGATAGCGCTTCTGGATCAGTTCGTCGAAGGTCTCGGGATAGCGCCCGGTGTCGGCGTGGTACTTGTCGAGGGTGTCGCGCAGAACGTTGAGCGTCTGCTTCAGCGCGTTCTCGCGCGCCAGATCGAGGTGCTGGAAGTAGCGCGGCACGGCGATCGACAGCAGCGTGGCGACGATGGCCATGACGACGAGCAATTCAACCAGCGTGAAGGCGCGCTGGCTGCTTGCCAAAAGTTTGTAGGTCGGGTTAGCGCAGCGTCCCACGGGATTTGCTGCGCGGCATAACCCGACGGCATGCTGTCGGGTTACGCCCGTTGGGCTAAACCGACCTACGGTTCTGCGGCACATCGACTTCAGGATCGCCATCACATCACCATTCCCGGTAGGGCACGCCGTTCAACCCGACCCCCTCGGCGCGCGAATAGACGTCGAAGACGTCGGCGCCTTCGCGCGGCTCGTCGGGCGCGCTGGCGTAGCTGCGCAGCCCCCAGCTTTGACTCGCCGGCAGGGTCGGCTCGGGGTTCAGGGGATCGCGCGGCAGGCGGCGCATGAAGCGGATTTTTGGTTTGTCGGGCAGATGAATGTCGCCAATGCCGTCGGCCAGCACGGCGAGGTTGGGCGGATAGCCGCTGGCGTCGACTTTGCGCTCGATGCGCCCTTCGTCGTAGGCCTGCTTGTAGGCGTCGATGGCGCTGCGGATCTGGCGCAGCGCGACGCGCAGCTCCTGCTCACGGGTACGCTGCACGGTCAGCTCGCCGATCGGCAACACCACGGAAGCGAGAATGCCGACCAGCGCGACGGTGATGACCATCTCGATCAGCGTGAAGCCGCGCGGGGAGGCGCCGCAAGCGGCGGCCGCAGAGCGCCGCTGCTGCATCACGGCGGATTGCCGCCGCTTGCCGGACGGGCGGGCGGAAGAAGCGGGGCGGTGTCGGTGGAGACCGTCGGTGGCGGGCCGCCGACGACGCGCTCGACCGGGACGGCGGCCGGTGGCGGCGCACTGACGGCAGCAGCAGGTTCCTCAACAGGCGCTGCAGCGGGCTCCGCGACAGGCGCCGCTGCTGGTGCCGCCACTGGTGCTTCCGGCGCTGAGGGCGCCGGCACGGCGGCGTTGCCTGCGGTGGCCGACATCGAGAGCGAACGCGGTGGCGAGTTTTTGACGGTCATCGGCGCCGCGCCGACGACGTTCTCGGTGCCGGCCGAAATTACGGCGCGCACGTTGTCGGGCGGCACGATGTTACGTACGACGCGCGGCGTGATCAGGAGAATGATCTCGGTCTTGTTGCGCAAGTCGCTCTGGCTGCCGAACAGGCGCCCGACCAGCGGCAGGTCGCCAAGACCCGGCAGACGGTTGCCGCTGGAGCGCTCTTCGTCGCTGATCAGACCGGCGAGAATCTGCGTCTCGCCATTGCGCAGGCGCAGGATGGTGTTGGTGTTGCGCGTACCGATCTGATAGGCCAGCGAATTCGACGGCCCGGCCACCTCCTTGGTCACACTGCTGACTTCGAGGCCGACCTTGATCGATACGTCGTCTTCAAGATAGACCTGCGGCTCGACTTCAAGCCGCAGGCCGACGTCGAGATAGCTGACCGACGCCGAGACGCCGACGTTGGCCGTCGATGTGGTGGTGAACACCGGCAGCTTGTCGCCGATATGGATCTTGGCTTTTTCGCGATTGCGCACGCGAATTCGGGGATTGGCCAGCAGGTTGCTGTCGCCCAGCTGGCTGCGCAGATTGAGCATCAGGGCCGGATTGGCGACATAGGTGGTGAGGCCGGTGGCGTTGCGCGTATCGATGAAGCCGGGCGCCAGTGCGCCGCCGAACGTCGTCGTCTGGCTGATCGTGTTGCCGGTCGTACCGAGCACGCTATTGACCACGTCCGGCGTGATCTTGCCGTAGCCGATCTGGTCGGGGAAACGCACGCCCAGCTCTTTCAGGCGGCTGCGATTGATTTCCAGCACTTCGAGTTCAAGCATCACTTCGGGTTCGGCGATATCGACGCTGGCGACCAGCTTTTCGGCCAATTCGATGGCCTGCGGCGTATCCCGGACAATCACCAGATTGAGTTTTTCATCGACATGCACGTCGCGTATTTTTAGCACCGTTTTCAGCATCGTCTGTACCTGCTTGGCTTCGGTGTTGGACAGGAAGAAAGTGCGCAGCGCCAATTCCTGATAATCCTTGGCCTTGGCCGGTGTGTTCGGGTAAATGAGGAAAGCGTTGTCGTTGAGCTGCCGCTTCTCCAGCTGATTGGTTGCCAGGATCAGGCGGATCACTTCTTCGAGCGCGGTATTGCGCACGAAGATGGTGACTTTGGCGTCGCCCTTGACGTCGCGGTCGAAGACGAAGTTGACGCCGGAACTGCGCGACAGCACCTCGAAAACGGTTTTCAGCGGCGCATCGCGAAACTCCAGCGTGACCGGCTTGCCGAAAGCGCCGCCGCTCTTCGCCGCGCTCTGCAGCGCCGTCGCCTTGCTCTCTTCAATGCCGGCCAGCAGGCTCTGCGCCTCGCGGTTGCCCGGCTCCTGCGCCAGCACTGTGCGCAGCAGCGACTGGGCGAGCGCCTGATCGTTCTTCTTGATTGCCGCTGAAGCGTCGCGCAGCAGCCCGCGGTGGCGCTGGTCGATACCGATCTGGGTCAGCCCCTGTGTTGCGCGCGCGTGCCCGGCTTCGATCCCGAGTGCGCGCCGGAAATTCTGCTCGGCTTCTTCGAAACGGCCTTCGCGGCGCGCCTGTTCGCCAGCGATGCTGAGCTTATTGGCGGCCAGCAGTCGCTCGCGGGCAAGCGTCGCGCGGATTTTCGCGTCGTTCGGCGACGCTTTCGCCGCCTGTTCGAGCAGGGCCAGACCGCTCTCGTAGCGGCCTTCCTGCAGCGCCTGCTGACTCTCCTCGCTGGATGAAGCGCCGAAGATATTGCCCATGCAGCCGGCAAGCAGAACAGGGAAAAACAGGACGAAACCGGCGGTAGCCAGTCGCTTCGACGAGCACAAAATCGGGCGACAGAAAGTCAATTGACCGCTCCCAGGGTGAGGTACTGGCGCTCGGCGAGCGGCAGGTAAATAAGCGTCATGCGGTTTTTCTCGATTCGTTCGACAAGATAGGTGCTGTCCAGCTGCTCGCCTTCGCGGGCAATGAGGTTGCGGTTCTGGTGCGCGAGGAAAACAGCCGGCGCATCGCCCTCGATGATCCGCCCGAGCACCTTGAACGGCAGCGCCGGCGCTTTCGGTGCTTCGGGCGGTGGCGGCGGTGGCGCGACGAACCAGCTGCTTGCGGCGAGCAGCTTGACTGGCGCGCTGGCGCCGGCATCGGCCGGATCGACGGGCGCGCTTTTCTCCGCCTTCGCCAGCGAGGGCAATTCGAGCCGCTCCACAGCCTGCGCCAGGCGGCTGGCCGCACTGGCTTCGGCCACCGGCGGCGCGACCGGCCCGGCGTTCACCGGCGCACGCCGGGCACGTTTGACACGGCCTTCATCGACCGGCGTATCGGCATCGTCGAACCAGGCCACCGCGCTCAGCGCGACGGTCGGCAGCAGCAGCCAGAACAGCCAGCGTCGACGGGGCGGGGATGCGGATGGCGCGCTCATGCCTGCTGCCTGAGAAAGAACTTGAAGCGCAGGCGCGCTTCCAGCTCGGTGGCGCCGATCGTATCGCGCTTGAGTTGCACATCGTCGATGGCGACCGTCGGCATTTTTTCGCGCAGCGCGTCGAACAGCGCGCGCAGGCGCGGGTAAGGCAGCTTGACGACCATGCTCACGGTGATCGACGAAAAATCGCCGCCCTTGCCCGAATCCGGCTGGTATTCGGCGCTATCGACGCGCACACCGGCGGCGGCCAGCGTTTCGTTCAGTCGCGTCAATTCCTCGGGCAATTGCCGGCGCGCCGGGAAGGCCGCAAGCAGCGCTTCGAGCCGCGCCTGCGGCGCAAGATTGCGTTCGCCCTCGGCATTCAGGCGGACGATCTCGTGGCGCAACGCACGGCTGCCCGCTTCGCTGCGCCCGGTTTTTTCCTGCTGCTGCGGCAGCCAGACGAATTCAGCGACGCCCCACGCGGCAATCAGGAAGACGCCGACAAAGCCGGCCCAGCCCAGCCGGCCGGCGATCATCCGGGCGTAAAGCAGCAGTTCGGCCTGGCTGATGGGACGTGCAGTCGAAAGCATATTCATCCTAAGCCGGACGAACCGGAAAAACGAAAGGCTTTACCGCAGAGGCGCAGAGAAAAGCGACGCAGAGAAAAACAGGTTTTCTCTGCGTTACCTCTGCGCCTCTGCGCCTCTGCGGTGAGGTTTTTAAAAATCGGCTCCAGCTTCATTTGCGGAAACTCGCGCTGGCTGTAAAAACGACGTGGCGGTCGTTGCCTTTGATCTCGTGCGCCAGCAATTGCGCGTGTTGCAGGCTGCCGCTGGCGTCGAGGCGCGCCAGCCAGGCGGTCAGCGCTTCGTAGTTTTTGGCTTCGCCGCTCATCGCCAGGCGGCCGGCGGCGCGTTCCGGCGCGATGCTGAGCAGGGCCACGCTGTCGTCCTGCGCCTTTTCCAGGGCATCGAACATTTCGTCCCACGGCGCGGCGATGGCGCGGATCACCTTCTGCGCTTCGGCGATGCGGCGCGCTTCGCGCTCGTCCGGCACGTTGCCGCGCCCGGCATCCTTCGCCGCGACGCGCGCTTGTTGCACCTTGACGCCGCGCAGTTCGGCCGCGCGCGCCGTGAGCTGCGCCAGCTTCTGCTGCGCCTTGTCGCGCTGCGCCAGCGTATCGGCCGCGTCGACGGCGACGCTCGCGGCAAACACGATGCCGAGCAGCAGCAACGCAGCGCCGGCCGGCGTGAACAGCGGGCGTTGCGTGGCGAAATCAAGTGCGTACGTTTGCATCAGCGGCTCCCGCACCAGGCCATTGCCTGGCCGAAATCAACATGCGCGCCCTGTGCACCGTCCGCTCCGTCGAGACGAACGACCGACGCCATGCCCGCTTCGTCGCCCGACCAGCCCGGCGCGTGCAGGCAGACGGCGCCGTCCGGCGCCGACTTGAGCCGGTCGGCGGCGACGCATTGCTGCAGCGTCGGCAGCAGCGCCTCGGGAGCATGCAGGCGGATGTTGTGCAATGAGCTCGCCCTGCCCTGCACGCTGCCGAGCACGGTCAGCCGGCCCGGCTCGAACACCGCAAACCAGCCGGCGCCCGTATTTTTCACCGGATGACATTGCCGCGCCGCCAGCAGATGCGGACGGATGCTGGCGATCTGCAGGCCGGCTGCGGCGGCGATTTCCCTGGCCGAGGCCAGCAACTGGCCGTCGATCGCCGCCGCCAGGCTGGCGCTGCGAAAACGTGGCGCGTCGGCGAGCACCTGCCAGCCTGCGGCGGCATCGCCAAACGCCAGTTGCAAGCGCGCCTGTGCCAGGGCTTGCGTATCGCCCTTGCAGGCGACGATGCTCTCCCACGGCAGCAGTTGATAGCGCACAAAATGGTTGGAGACGACGAGATGCAGGTGGCGCGCGCCGCTTCCGGCCAGCTCGCGGAGCAGCGCCAGCGGGCGCTGCCAGGGCGGCGCGTCGTCATCCGGCAGCGCACCGGCATCGAAGCGCTGGCGCTCGGCAAGGCGGATCGGCGAGCGCGGCAGGCGCCCGCGACGAATCCGCAGCGCGTCGATGCCGCGCTCGTGGATGGCCACGACGAGACGATTACTCGACAAAAGTGACACGGTTGATTTCCTGAAGGTTGGTTTCGCCGCTGCGCACCAGATCGAGCGCCACGTCGCGCAGCGAGCGCGTGCCGTTGCGGCGGGCGGCTTCCTTGATCGAACGGATCGGTTCGCGCGCGGTGATCATTTCACGCAGTTCATCGTTGAGCACCAGCAACTCGGCAATCGCCCGCCGCCCCTTGTAGCCGCTGCCGCGACACTGGCCGCAGCCGCGCCCGCTGCGGAAGACATAGCCGGACAGATCGGCGTCGGTGAGGCGCGAATCGGCGAGCAGTTCGGCATCGGGTGGATCGTCGGCCGCACAGTGCGGACAATTCACGCGCAGCAGGCGTTGCGCGAGGATGCCGTTGAGCGCGGCGACCAGGTTGTGCGGGTCGACCTGCATGTGCATGAAGCGGCCGATGACGTCGAAGACGTTGTTGGCGTGGATAGTGGTGAGCACCAGGTGGCCGGTCAGCGCGGCCTGCACGGCGATCTGCGCCGTTTCGCCGTCGCGGATCTCGCCGACCATGATCTTGTCCGGGTCGTGACGCAGGATCGAGCGCAGGCCGCGCGCGAAGGTCAGTCCCTTTTTCTCGTTGACCGGGATCTGCAGCACGCCGGGCAACTGGTATTCGACCGGGTCTTCGATGGTGATGATCTTGTCGCGACCGTGGTTGATCTCGTTGATCGCGCCGTACAGCGAGGTGGTCTTGCCGCTGCCGGTCGGCCCGGTGACGAGGAACATGCCGTAGGGCTCGTTGCACAGGCGGCGGATCTGGCGCAGCGATTCGGCGTCGAAACCGAGCACGTCGAGACACAGGCCGCGCACCTGGTCGGACAGCGCCTGCTTGTCGAGGACGCGCAGCACGGCGTCCTCGCCGTGGATGCTCGGCATGATCGAGACGCGCAGGTCGATGTGCCGGCCGCGCGACAGCACCTTGAAGCGTCCGTCCTGCGGCACGCGGCGCTCGGAGATGTCGAGTTCGGAGAGCACCTTGATGCGCGAGATGACTTGATCGGCGACATCCGATCCGGGAATGTTGCCAACCGGCACCAGCACGCCGTCGATGCGGTATTTGACGCTGATGCCGCCGTTGCCGGTTTCCAGATGGATATCGCTGGCCCCGGCCTTCAGGGCATCGTGTAAGGTTGAACGAACGAGCCGTACGACGCTGCTGGCATCGCCGGCAATCGCCTGCAGCGAGAGGTCTTCGACCTTTTCGTCGCTGCCCGCCGGGACGCCGCTACCGGTGTCGCTGGCGTCGAGCGCGTGCACGGTTTCCTCGTGCCGGGCGAGCAGCGCCTCGATTTCGTCAGGCGGCGTCAGCATCCACTGCGCCGGATCGCTGAGCCGCTCCTCGATCACCGTGCGCAGGTCGAGATAGAGCGGGTCGCCGGTGAGCATGCGCAGGGTGCCGTCGCCGTCGCGCATGGGAACAATCTTGTAGCGCAGGCAATCGGCAAACGGCAGCACCTCGAACGCCGCCCGCCACGCCAGGATGTCGCTCACCGTCGCCAGCGGCAACGACAGCGCCGCAGCAAGCAGCGGCAGAACGGATGCGGGGTCAAGACCCAGTTCGTCGGCCAGCACGGCGAGCAGCGGCTGACCGCGCGCGGCAGCGCTCGCAGCGGCGGCACGCAGGGTTTCGTCGCTCAGGGTGTGAGCGTGCAGCGGTGTTTCCAGCGGCGCGTTCATCGTTTTATTCTCATGACTACTGGATCCCCGAAGCCAGTTCGAAAATCGGCAGGTAGAGCAGCACGACCACGCCGCCGATGACGATGCCGATCACCGCCATCAGCAAGGGCTCGATCAGGCGGATCAGCTGGTCGGTCCAGCGCTGGATGTCGTCGTCGTAAAAGACGGCGATCCGCTCCATCATCTCGCCGAGGTTGCCGCCCTTTTCGCCGACGCGTAGCAGGCGCGTGGCGATCGGCGTCACGAGGCCGGCCTGCTCGGCAGCGACCGAATAAGGCACGCCTTCGCTGACCAGGCGCTGCGCGGTGACGAGGTTCTGGCGCATCTCGCCGGCGAGCAGGCCGGCAACCATTTCCATGCCGGTGCTGAGCGGGATGCCGCCGCGCTGCAGCATGCCGAGCGTGCGGTAGCAGCGCGCCAGGCTGAACACGCGCAGCTTTTCGTCGAGCAAGGGCACCTGCCGGCAGACGCGGCGCAAGCCGTTGCCGACAGCACCCGAGCGCACGCCGTGCATGAACAGGAAGCCGGCGGCGATCACGCCAATCAAGATCGCCAGCCAGTTGTGCGCAAGAAAGTTGCCGATCACGATGAGCGCCGCCGACATCGCCGGCAGCTCCTTGCCGGCATCCTGATAGACGCTGCTGAAGCGCGGCACGACGTAGCCGAGCAGGAAGAGCGTGACGAGGCCGCCGATGATGATCAGCAGGGTTGGATAGATCGAGGCGCTGACGATTTTCTTGCGCACCAGATCGAGCTGGATTTCATAGGCGATGAAGCGGTCGATGGCTTCGTCGAGATCGCCGGTGCGTTCGCTGGCGCGCACGGTGGCGACGAGCAGCGCGGGGAACTGCGCGGGGAAGACGCTGAGCGCCGCCGAGAAGCCCTTGCCCTGGCGCAATTCACCAAGCAGGCCGTCGAGAATGGCGCGCGCTTCCGGCTGGCTTTCCTTTTCGGCCAGCGTTTCCAGCCCTTCGACAATCGACAGCCCGGCGCGCAACAGGGCCAGCAGTTCCTGGCAAAAGAGTACCAGCGGGAAGGCACGTGTCCGCCGCAGCCAGCCGCCACCGGCGCCGAGCGGCTTGATGCGCAGGACGGCACAACCCTCGGCCAGCAGGCGACGACGTGCCTGATCGGCGTCGAGCGCATCGACTTCGAGGCGCTCCGGTTTGCCGCCCTGGCGCAGGATTTCTGCAGAGAATCGCATGCCGGTTCGCCGCTCACCAATTGGTGATGTCGGCGTCTTCTCCGCTACCGCCGGGCTGACCGTCCTTGCCCCAGGACAGCAGGTCGAACTCGGCGTGCTCACCGGGGTACTTGTATTGATAAGGCTTGCCCCAGGGATCGAGCGGTACGGCTTTCTTCAGGTAGGGGCCCTGCCATTTGCTTTCACCGGAAGGCTGCGCCATCAGCGCCGCCAGCCCCTGTTCGCCGTTCGGATAGCGTCCGAGGTCGAGACGGTACTGGTCGAGCGCCTTTTCCAGCGCATCGATCTGCGCCTTGGCGGCCTTGATTTCCGATTTGCCGATCTGGGAGAAATACTTGGGGCCGACGTAACCCGCGAGCAAGCCGATGATCACCATGACGACCAGCAGTTCGAGGAGTGTAAAGCCACGGTGCAAGCGGGAATTTTGCATAGTTGTCGCGTCTGGCCTCTCTGATTGGAAGTGAACCCGGCGCTGGCGCCATGATCCGAAAGAACCATGGATGATAGAGAGCGAAGATTACAGTCCGGTGAATGCCCGATGACCATTGCTGCCCATCCTGGCCGCCTGCCGGATCACCCGCATTCACATCACTGTCATCAATGTCGGTTACGGTGAGCGCCTTCCGTTAAGGACAACCACATGTTTTCAGCATTGCAACGACAACAAAAATTGATGAGTGCGAAGCCCTCGTTGCTGTCGGTGAGCAATGCCTTTCTCGACCCGCTGCTGATCGTTCTCACTTTGCTGGCAGTGGCCCTCCAGGCAGGAGAAAACTTCGATCGCAATTACGTCATCCTGGCGCTGATCGTTTTTTCGCTTTCTTTTCCGGGCGAGGCGCGGCACGAAAAATCGCTGCGCGGCGCGACGCTGGATATCGCAATTGGCTGGGCTGGAATCGTCACCATCCTGTTTTGCTTTGCCTATGTCAGCGAGTATCTGGATGCTTTTCCCCGGCACGTGATCGTTGCCTGGGTTGTGCTGACACCGGTCATGATGTTCCTCGGCCACTGTCTGCTCCGGCATTCGATGCGCCATTTGCTGCCGGGCGGAAACAGTCGCCGGAAGGCAGTGATCGCCGGCATGGGCGAGCTCGGCGTACGGCTGGCACGAGAGATTCAGGCCAGCCCTTATCTGGGCATCGAACTTGCCGGATTTTTTGACGACCGCAGCCCGGACCGTCTGGGCGCTGTTGATCATCTCCCCCTGATCGGAAGAATCGACACGCTTTCAATCTACGCACGGGAAAACAGGATCGACACCATCTATATCGCCCTGCCGATGGCGACCCAGCCGCGCATTCTCCGCCTGCTCGACGATCTGCGCGACACCACCGTTTCAATCAATTTTGTTCCCGATATTTTTGTCACCGATCTGATTCAGGGTCACGTCGACAGCATCAATGGCATTCCCGTCGTCGGCGTCTGCGACACGCCTTTCTCCGGTGTCAATGGCATCGTCAAGCGCGGCAGCGATATCGTGCTGTCGATCATCATCCTGATACTGATTTCGCCGATCATGCTGGCCATTGCCATCGGGGTGAAGATGACCTCACCCGGCCCGGTGCTTTTCGTGCAGCGTCGCTACGGCCTCGATGGCAAAGACATTTACGTCTACAAATTCCGCTCGATGAGCGTCTGCGAAAACGGCGACCAGATCAAGCAGGCAACCCGCAACGACAACCGCATCACCCCGCTCGGCGCCATCCTGCGCAAGACCTCGCTCGACGAACTGCCGCAGTTCTTCAACGTCCTGCAGGGGCGCATGAGCATCGTCGGGCCGCGCCCGCACGCGGTGGCGCACAACGAGATGTACCGCAAGCTGATCAAGGGCTATATGGTGCGCCACAAGGTCAAGCCGGGGATTACCGGCTGGGCCCAGATCAACGGCCATCGCGGCGAAACCGAACTGCTGGAAAAAATGGAGGCGCGCATCGAGTTCGACCTCGACTATCTGCGCAACTGGTCGCTGAAACTCGATCTGGCGATCATCGCCAAAACCGTTCTGGTGGTTGTGAACGACAAGCAGGCTTATTGAGCCGGCGATGCGCACCGCCCTTCCCTGCCTGTTGCTCGCCGCATGCGTCCTCGTTACCCCTGCCACGCAAGCAGCAGGCGACGGCAATGTCTGGTCTTTCGAGGACAGCAACGGCGTCGCGCATTTCTCCAACGTGCCGGACAATTCCCCCTACCGGCTGTATCTGAAAGACCCGGAAAGCTATCGCCTCAAAGCCGAAGGCAACGCCGGCACAGCCGCAGCGCGGACGAAGGCGTCGCGCCCGTGGGCGATCAGTCAGGACAAGCTCCCGTTTGCCGAAATGGTGAGTGCGGCGGCCGTCGAGCATCGGCTCGACCCGGCGCTTTTGCATGCCATCATCCACGTCGAATCGCGGCACAACCCGACTGCCCTCTCTCCGAAGGGGGCGATTGGCTTGATGCAGGTTCTGCCAGCAACGGCTAAACGGATGGGCGTCGACAGCATCGGCACACCGGCCGGAAACATCAGCGCCGGGGCACGTTACATGCGCTTTCTGCTCGACATCTTCGGGAAGGACACCGAGCTTGCGTTGGCTGCCTATAACGCCGGCGAAAATGCCGTGATCCGGCACGGTA
Organism: Rhodocyclaceae bacterium; assembly: GCA_044359525.1. Lineage (GTDB taxonomy): Bacteria > Pseudomonadota > Gammaproteobacteria > Burkholderiales > Rhodocyclaceae > CAJBIL01. The sequence goes on from JBIKLY010000063.1 coordinate 20,219, forward strand.
ACCGGATTCCGCCTTACCGTGAAACGCGGGCCTACGTCCCTGCCGTAATTGCCGCCTATGACGAACTGCGCAAGAAGCCCCGGCAGTAGCGGCGCATAGCAGGAAGGAAAAGACAGCAACAAGGCTTGATGCGCAAAAAGAAAAACCCCCGCAAACCCTGATTTACCGAGGCTTACGAGGGCTCTAATACTGGGGCGATGTACGGGTTTCGAACCCGTGACAACTGGAATCACAATCCAGTGCTCTACCAACTGAGCTAACACCGCCACTGATCTGGTGCGCCCGGCGAGACTCGAACTCACAACCCCCGGCTTAGAAGGCCGGTGCTCTGTCCAGTTGAGCTACGGGCGCGAGTTGCGAAACTTCTTGGGAAAACTGCAATCCTGAAACTGCTTCCCGCCGGTGTCGCTTCTTGATACTTTTGATACGATTAAAACTGGTCGGGGCGGTGGGATTCGAACTCACGACCCTCTGCTCCCAAAGCAGATGCGCTACCAGGCTGCGCTACGCCCCGAGGAAGCGCGCATTCTACCGATTGACGTCCGCAAGGTCAATCGTACACACCGGGTTTTTGGCAGGTTTTTGCTGTATGACATTGATTGCTTGCAGTGCGCCGGTATTTCTGATATTTAGTCGTCTCTTTGCAAAAACCAACGGACGGTCTCGGAACATGGCTGAAGAATTGTTACACAAGCATTTCGCCCCGTATGCACCAAAAAAGGGCGAGGAATACATGAATAGCAAGCAGCTTGCGCACTTCCGCAAGATACTTGATACGCTCAAGCAGGAACTGCTTCTTGATGTCGAGCGCACGGTTCACACGATGCAGGACGAAGCAACGGTATTTGCCGACCCCAATGATCGAGCAAGTCAGGAAACCGATATTGCGCTCGAACTTCGTAACCGCGACCGTGAACGCAAACTGATCAAAAAGATCGACGAGACCCTTGTGCGCATCGATGGCGACGATTACGGCTTCTGCAATAGCTGCGGCGTCGAAATTGGCCTGAAACGGATGGAAGCACGCCCTACGGCCACCCTGTGCATCGACTGCAAGACACTTGAAGAAGTTCGCGAGAAGCAGGTCGCCAAGTAAACGTCTAGCTGGCAAGCAGCAGCGCTGCTGCATGTTGATCAAGGACAACAAAAAAGGACGCCGCAG
>JBIKLY010000125.1:0-6130 GCA_044359525.1 Rhodocyclaceae bacterium
TCATCCATTACAACGACGGTGATAAGGAACATACCAAACTGAGCATGTGCCGCCCGCGCTGACCGAACGAGGACTCCTGCTCAATCTGAGCGGAGTCCTCACACAAACGGGTACCTGGCGCTTTACCGCCATGACAAAGGCGCCGGTATGGCACTGATTCTAGCCGTACGCCATCAACGCGAGCAGGATTACCACTGAGCGTGCCATTTCCAGCGGCAGCAAGGCTGTGAACCGGCCCTCATGGGGGCGGGAAAACTTGAATGGCCGTTGCGGGGCGATCTGAGAAGATCAGTCGTGCGCGTGTGAGCGGCGGCGTGACACACTGCACAAGCATTGCTCGGCATCAATCACGGCGTACGGATACCCATGATAACGTTCCACCTACTGGAGACGCCCCTCTGCCACGCCAACGCCACTGGCCAGCATTTCGACGCCGCGCCCTTTGCAGGAGTCAGCGATGATGAAGTCGTGTTGCGTGCCAACTGTCTATTCGATTCACTGTGACTGACTACCATTGGCGCCTCATAGGCGGCTGCAGTGCGGCGGATCAACGGCGCAGGTACGCCCGAAAAAAGTCATCAAACGGAACCGGCCGACCACGCAGGTAGCCCTGCATTTCATCGCAACCGGCCAGCGTCAAAAAGGTGGATTGCGCCTCGGTTTCCACCCCCTCGGCAATGATGCGTAGCTGCAGGCTGTGGCCCAGCGCAATCACGGCACGGGTGATGGCACCGTCTTCAGCGTCGCCCGGCAGGCCGCGTATAAAACTCTGATCCACCTTGAGCTTGTTGAGCGGCAGTCGCTTGAGGTAGGTCAGCGACGAGTAGCCGGTGCCGAAGTCATCAATCGCCAGGCTCAGACCCATGGCACGCAACTCATGCAGCACCTGAATGCTGTTTTCGGCGTGGCTCATGATGGCGCTCTCGGTGATCTCCAATTCGAGTAGCTTAGGCTCAAGCCGGGTTGCCGCCAGCGTGCTGCGCAGCGAATCAAGAATATCGCCCCGGCGAAACTCGATGGCCGACACGTTGATGGACAGCACACCCGGTGCCAGGCCCTCGGCAACCCACTGCGCCCATTGGTCGCAGGCTGTGCGTTGGACCCATTGGCCCATCTGAATGATGAGTCCGGATTCTTCAGCCAGCGCAATAAAATGGCCTGGCAACACCAGGCCGCGCTGCGGATGTTGCCAGCGCACCAGCGCTTCAGCACCAATCAGTTCGCCGCTGGACAATGAGAACTGCGGCTGCAGGTAAACACGCAATTCACCGCGCTCGATGGCGCGGTGCAGGTCGGTCTCCATCTGGAAACGTTCCAGCGAAGAAATGGTCAGGTCGTTGGTGAAAAACTCGTAGGTGTTACGCCCGCGCTGCTTGGCGCGGTACATCGCCACGTCGGCATTTCTGATCAGCGAGGTGTCGTCGTCGCCATCCTGCGGAAATAGACTGATGCCGATACTGGCACCAATGAAGAACTCCTGGTCGATGTTGACCGGGAGTGCGCGCAGGTCATCGAGAATCTTATCGGCGATACGCGATGCATCCGATGGATCGTCAATACCTTCCAAGACAATCAAAAATTCGTCACCGCCGAGGCGCGCCACGGTGTCGGATTCACGCGTCAGCCTGAAAAAGCGCTGTGCCACTTCGCACAGCACCAGGTCACCCACATGATGACCAAAGGTGTCATTGATGGTTTTGAAGCGATCCAGATCGACAAACAGCAGGGCCAGGCTGGACTGATCGCGCCGGGCGCGCTGCAACGCGCCTTGTATCCGGTCTTCCAGCAACAGACGGTTGGGCAGCCCGGTCAGCGGATCATGGTGCGCCTGATAATCAAGCTGCTCCTGCGCCTTTTTGATGGCGCTGCTGTCCGAGAACACGCCAACGTATTGAATCAGATTGCCAGCCGGCTCTTTGACGGCGGTGATCGTCAGCCACACGGGAAAAACGCTGCCATTCTTGCGCTTGTTCCATAGTTCGCCTCGCCAGCGTCCGTTGCGCACGATCGAGTCCCACATGTCGCAGTAAAACGTCGGGCTCTGGCGGCCGGACTGCAAGATACGCAAGTTGAGGCCGACTACCTCGGCTTCGGTATAGCCAGTGATCTCGGTGAAGGCACGGTTGATGGCCAGAATACTGCCATCCGGCGCGGTGATGCTCACGGCGTCGGCGGTGCTGTCAAACACGGTGGCCGCTTGCTGCAGATGCGCTTCGAACTGCTTGCGCTTGACAATATCCAGCCCCATTTCACCAATCAAACTGGCAAGACGCGTGAAGAAATCCATCAATGAGCGAACTTTGTCTTCAGAAAATACGGGAGCCCGATTCAGTGCTTCAAGATAAGACGCTTTGTCGAAGCCAAACTCTTCCGCCTGGCGCACAAAGAAGTCCTTATCCGGTTCAGAAAAAAAGAACTGCCCGGTAAAGAAGTTGGCCACATGCACACCACCTATAACAAGGGGGACGGCGACGTCGACCAGTCCGTTCTTGCATTTGTAGACGTTGTACGCTTGCCCTTTGCTCAACTGCCTGGCGAGGGCAGTATCGCTTTCATGACAACGCTTCGCGGTCAGAGGCTGGACCCGGTGAAATTTGGTGCAGATATCCTGCCACCCGGTCGCGACGAGAATATTCCCCTCCAGGTCGAGGATTGCAGTCACCGCGCCCGTCACCCCGGTAAAGCTCTCACAAAGTGATTGCAACTCCCCGATGACAAACAAATCCGAAAATTTCATGGACGATTTCCGCTTCTCTGAGTAGACGGATCATACCCCTGACAGAAGCAGACCAGCACTTACTGATTTGTACTATATTGTCTCAGGCTTGCACTATGAAATTTCCAAGGAAAATCCGGGAGAAAGAACTCATGTTGAAACTGATGAGAGCGCCATCGCGCTATGTGCAGGGAAAAGACGCACTTCTGGAGGCGTATGAGCACACCAAAGAACTCGGCAAGTCCTTCCTGTTTGTGTGTAGCCGAAGCGGCAGCAACGCGGCAAGACCAAAAATCGAAAAAAGTTTCGACGGCCAGGCGTCGACAATTCTTTTTGAAATCTTTGGCGGCATCAGTTCCATCGGTGAGATAGAACGAATACGGCAAATTGTTCGGGACAAAAATATTGACGTGGTTGTCGCTGTGGGCGGCGGCAACGCAATCGATACCGCCAAAGCCACGGCGTACTACGAAAAACTGCCCATCGTTATCATGCCGACTATCGCATCGACCGATGCGCCCTGTACCGGGCTTTCGGTGATCTACAAAGACGATGGCTCATTTTCAAATTACATTTTTTATCCGACCAACCCCAATGTAGTGATCGTTGATACTGCGTTAATCGCAAAAGCGCCGGTACGTTTCCTTGTTGCGGGGATGGGCGATGCCCTCGGCACCTACTTCGAGGCGCGTGCCTGCGTCAAAACAAATTCGCGTAATTTGGTAAACGGGGGCATCACCCGGTCAGCCATGGCGCTCTGCAAACTCTGCTACGAAACGCTCATCGCCGACGGCTACCAGGCGAAACTGGCCGTAGAACGCGGCGCGCTGACGCCTGCCGTCGAAAACATCATTGAGGCAAATACCTACCTTTCAGGTGTTGGCGCCGACAATGGCGGGCTTGCCGTTGCCCATGCCATGCACAACGGCTTCACTGCACTGGAAGAATGCCGCGATTCGATGCATGGAGAACTCGTCGCGATGGGAACCATCGTGCAACTCGTCATCGAAAATGCCCCGAAGGCAGAAGTCTCAGAAGTGATCGAATTCTGCGTTTCTGTCGGACTGCCCGTAACGCTTGCGCAGATTGGCATCAAGAATTTTTCCCGGCTTCGTATGGCAACAGAGAAGGCCTGCCAGCCTGGTGAAACGATCCATAACATGCTCGGCGACGTCGCACCCGATGAGCTTTACGACGCGCTGATCGCGGCTGATGCATTGGGCAAAACCTACTGCGCATAAAGTCTCTTCGAGGGAACTCTATTCGTAATCAGAATGACGCCTACTGGAGACGCTCCTCTGCCACGTCAACGCCACTGGCCAGCATTTCGACGCCGCGCGCAAAGCTGGTGACGCCCGCCCGTTTGAGATAGACGCACGGTTTGTTGTGGCGTTTGCAGTACTCCTTGAGCTTCCAGTAGGCGGCGTGGCTGATGCATCCCGCCTGGCAGACGACGGCGTCGGCGCTGGCCAGTGTCGCTTCGAGGCGCTTCGGGTTGTCTTCAAGGCCACCGTCGTGATGCAGGAAACGACCGCCAAGCCCTTCGACGAGGCCGCGATAGTGGCTGACGAGGTTTTCCCGCCCGCCGATGCAGAGCAGGCAGCGACCATCAAGGCGTGCCGCCAGCGGCCCGGCGGCGCAGCTGCTGCAGTCGCTCAGGGTGCCACAGGCGGATGTTGCCGCAAACGTCGCCAGCTCGCCCAGCGCCGCCTCGGCGACCTGCCGCTCGATCCGCAGCTCCTTCAGTTCCGCCTCGGCCGCATCGAGCCGGCGCTGCAAGCCGACGCGCTCGCTGCGCTGCGTTTCGAGCTTGCGCTCGGCGGCATCGGCGCGCCGCCGCCACTCGAGTTCGGCAGTGCGCGAGCGTTGCAGATCGTTACCCTGCGCCTCCAGCCGGTGACGTGCCGCCGCGTGCTCGCTGGCGGCACAAAGCGCATCGGAGAGCTGTTTGTCACGGCTTCGCAGTTCGACCTCAAGCTCGCTTTGCCGGCGCAACAAACGCTCGCGCTCGCGTCTGGACTCAACAAGATTTCTCGCCAGGTCGATTTCAAGCGCTGCCAGGCGCTTCAGATCGGCGCGATGTCCGCCGCCGACCTGGTGCGAAAGCATGTGGATTTCGCCGTAAATCGCCTTGTCGGTCGCTTCGTCGCACGCCGGATGCGTCAGCGCCGCCCACAGTGCGCCGGCCACTTCGCCGGCAGCCGCCGTTTTCCGCCACAGGGCGAGCAGGCCGGCGGCATCGCGCTGGGCGGCAAAGCGGGCGACGACCGGTGCAAAACGCCGCTCCAGCGCGCGCTGGATGATTTCGGCGAAATCGCAACGTTGCTGCGACTCGCCGACCGCATGCACGTGCAGCGAATAGTCGGATATCGGTTTTTCATCGAGGCCCGCGCGCCTTGCCAGACGGCGCAATTCATCCATTGGCAGGCAAGTGCCGATGACCGGGCAATGCTGGCGGTGGTTGAGCTCCCACAGCTTGTGCCGGCGCGATGCACTGCGCGCGGCCGCAGGTATTGGCGGCAGATCGACCTGCAGCGCGAGTGACAACGGATTGAGCGCCAGCGCCGAGGTTGCGCCGGGCGCGGCAGGTTGATGTTCGACTGACGGGTGCAGGCACATGACATGATCCTAATGACTTTGTTTGGCGGTGGCGAAAGTGCCTGGCAAGGCCAGCGGGCACCACTCGGCTTCAAGGTGGGCGGCCAGCTGGCGCAGGACGGGATCGGCATCCGGATGGGCGCGCAGGGTACGGCAGTGGCAGACAATGCAACTCGCCAGGGAAGGACAGCCACGACTGCGGTAGGCGTTGAGCAGCAGAATCAGTCCGGCGGTTATCAATTCCGGCCGGCTGAGCGTGGAATTTTTTGCCGGGCTAACGGAATCAGCTTCAAAACCCGTGCAGGGCAAGTGCAGGTCGCGGCAGTTCATGACGCTTCTCCGGCCTGCGACAGTTTCCACCAGCGATAGCGCAAACGGCTTGAGACACCCGCCAGAGAGGAATCCGGGCCGCACTGGCGCTCCAGCGCGAGCAGTTCGCCGGCAATCAGGGCAGCGAGCATCGGGCAGCGGTATTCCATATATTCGGTCATCAGAAAAAGTGCTGTGGCCGACAGGGTTTCAGCGTCGACACGTTGTTCCGGGGTAGCGGACATGAACACTCCTTTGCGCAATTGATTTTTCTCGGCCTCGCTTAGATGATAATGATTCTCATTTGAAAAGACAAGCTCCGGCTTGACCGACGCGCAGCAGTGCGCGGCACGACGGTGCATTCGCTGAAGCAGGATTGTTTATCCTAGAAAGCTCAGTTATTCACCGCAAAGGCGCAAAGAACGCAAAGGGCCGCAAAGAAAATCAACGACTTAGCTAGGTTTTTCGCTCCAGGCATCAATCACCCTAAGGGTGAATAGCAAGCAC
>JBIKLY010000126.1:0-6119 GCA_044359525.1 Rhodocyclaceae bacterium
CGCGTGCATCGTTGGTCAACGCCATATGGCCGATGTTGCCCAGCTTCGCGCTTTGCACATCGCCCTCGATTTCATGCGTGGTTGCGCTGCCCAGGGTGACCAGCCCGTCGCCAAAAAACTCGCCAAAGGGGTGGTCAAGGTCTTTCGTCAGACTGCCTCCTAGAAAGCGGAAGGCGACGTGATGGTGTGCAGCAGATTTTTGCGGTGCGCCGGGGCCGTGGCGCAGATCCTTGATTCCCTGGCTGCGCGCTGCGGCGACCTTGCCGAGTGGCGCTGTGGTTTTTGACAGATGCAGTATCGAGGTTGCCAGATGGCCGAGTCGTTCGACTGGCGAGCCAAGATTTGGCGAGCCGAGACAGATCAGCATGTGCATTGCCTGCGGCCAGGCCATGTCCTCGTTCGCGGCCTGTTCGCAGGCGTCCAGGGCAATCAGGCCGCCCATGCTGTGGCCGATGATCAGCAGTTCGCCGTCGGGTTGCGGCCATGCGTCGAGCAATTCCTCGAGCAGCACGGCTAGCTGCGCGCCATTGTCGGCAATCGGCAATCCCGTGTTGTAGCGTAGATAGAGTGGCGTGTAGCCGAATTCGCCGTGCAGTTGCCGGCCGAAATTGACTTCTGATTGCGTTGTGGTTTTGTCGGCCTCCCAGCAATGCTCATCACAGCTCAAGCCGTGGATAAAGATGCACAGGCGTTTGCCGGCATTTGGAAAGGCCGCGCGCAGTGCGTCGGCGTCGAGCGACACGAGCACGCCATCGAGGTGGATCGCCATGCTGATCGCCAGCAGGTTGTTGCTGGCCGCGAGATGGTCGCCGAAAGCGCCGTTGAGTGCGCTGCGCAGGCCGCTGGCAAGGCGTCCGGGCGGTTCGCCCGCTGTGTAGCCGGTGCTGTGCTTTTCAAGTAACGCTGCCGCGCCGAGCAAGCCACCTGTGCCGTGATGAATGGCGGCGTAGACGCCGGCGGCGATGGTGTCGTGCGCGCTTTGCACAAAGCTTGCCGGGCCGGAAATCAGGGGAATTTTTTGCAGGATGTCGAACGACTTGTCAGCAATCGCGCCGTGCATTTCTTTCACGCGCAGTGTCGTTTGCTGAACTGCGGTTCTCGCTGCATCGCTATAGCCGGCGGTCGGTGTTGAGGCGCCGGATTTCTTCTTGCTTGGGGGCATGCGTCATCCTTTCCCGGAAGCGCGATGGCGGTTTCAGCCGTCCTTGCGTTTGAGCAGATCTTTCAGGTTGGCAAAAGGCTGGGCAGTTGCCCGGTCTTTTACCTCTTTGCCATCGCTAATCCCCGCATTGCGTGCGGCTTCGGCATCGAGTTCGCGAGCGTGCTCGTTATCGTGGCAGTAAAGACACAACAACTCCCAGTTGCTGCCGTTCGTAGGGTTGTTGTCGTGGTTATGGTCCTTGTGGTGCACCGTCAGTTCACGCAGGTTCTCGCGCGTGAATTCGCGGCTGCAACGGCCGCAGATCCACGGGTAAATTTTCAGCGCCTGTTCGCGATAACCCGACTCGCGGCTCTGACGATTGCGGATGGCATCGGCAACGACCTGGTCGAGGCGTGATGGTGGCGGCTTGTTGATCGACATGGTGCATGCTCCGGCGTTGTCTGGTTGAATCTGAAAAGCTCGGCTATTCACCGCAAAGGCGCAAAGGACACAAAGGGCCGCAAAGAAAGTCAACGACTTAACTTGGTTTTTCACCACAGGCATCAATCACCCAAAGGGTGAATAGCAAGTGCGCGACAACCCTTTATTTCCTTTGCGATCTTCGCGCCTTTGCGCCTTTGCGGTGAGGTCTTTAGGTTGAATTCAGTTCGCCGCCTGCCAGGCCTTCAGCCAGTCGGCGAACTGATTGGCTGGCATCGGGCGGGCGTAGTAATAGCCCTGTGCTTCGTCGCAATGGTAGATGCCGAGGTAGCGGCCGATTTCTTCGCTCTCGACGCCTTCGGCGATGACCTTGAGTTTCAGGGTGTGCGCCATGCTGACAATGGCACGCACAATCGCCGCATCGTCCGGATCGGTGGCGATGTCGCGCACGAAGGACTGATCGATTTTTAGTTTGTCGACGGCGAATCGCTTGAGGTAAGCGAGGCTTGAATAACCCGTGCCAAAATCGTCAATTGATAGCTGAACGCCAATTGATTTGAGACGTCGCACGGTGGCCAGCACCTCTTCGGCATCGTCGAGCAGGATCGATTCGGTAAGTTCGAGCTCAAGCAGCGACGGGTCGAGCCAGGAGTAGGCGAGCGCGTGCGATACGCTGCGTTCGAGATCGCCACGCTGGAACTGCACAGCCGACAGATTGACGGCCATGGTCATTTCGGGGAGGCCCTGGCTTTGCCAGCGCCGCGCCTGTTCGCAGGCTTCGCGCAGCACCCAGTCGCCGATCGGCACGATCAGGCCGCTTTCTTCGGCGGCCGGGATGAAGCGGGCCGGCGAGATCAGCTCCTTGCCACCGCGATTCCAGCGCAGCAGCGCTTCGACGCCAACGACGCGCTTGCTGGCCAGGTCGATCTGCGGCTGGTAATGCAGGAGGAATTCGTCGTTCTCCAGCGCCCGGTGCAGTGCCGAGCGGGTCTGCAGATGTTCGAGCGCGTCGACGTTCATCTGTTCGGCATAATAACGGCAGGTGTTGCGGCCGGCGCCTTTGGCCTGATAGAGGGCGGTGTCGGCCTTCTTGAGCAGGGTGTCGAAATCGTGCCCGTCGTCGGGCCAGACGGCGATGCCGATCGACAGCGTGTTGGTCAGTTCGCGGCCTTCAAGTTCAAAGGGGCGGGCGAGTGCTTCGAGAATATGGGTAGTGGTCTGGTTTAGTGTTTGCGGGTCAACGATGTTGGGAATGGCGATCAGGAATTCGTCGCCGCCGAGCCGGCTGATCGTGTCGGTCTCGCGTAGGCACTCGCGCAGGCGTTGCGCAACGAGCTTGAGCAGCGCGTCGCCGGCCGGATGGCCGAGGGTGTCGTTGATCGACTTGAAATGGTCGAGATCGAGGAAGAGCAGTGCGACCTTGGCATCGGCGCGTTCGGCCCAGGCGGCGGCGAGGGCGAAGCGGTCGCGGAAAAGGATGCGATTGGGTAGACCGGTCAGCGCGTCATGATGCGCCAGGTATTCAATGCGCGCTTCGCTTTCCTTGCGCTCGGTGATGTCCTGGATGAAGGCGAGAATGTGCGGTTCGCCATTCAGTTCAATGTATTCGGCCGACAGACTGATCTGGCGCATGCCGCCATTCTTGTGGCGCCACGCGGTTTCGAAATCGAGCAGGGTTTTTTCGCGCTGCAGACCCTCGACCCATTGGTGACGGGTTTCAATATCTGGCCACAGACCGACTTCGACCGAGGTTTTTCCGAGCAGGTCGTCCTTTGTCCAGCCGAAATATTTTTCGTATTTTCCGTTAACTTCGACAAACAGCCCGTCGCTGGCGCGGGCAATCGATGCGGCGTGCGGCGCCGCGCGGAAGGCGACTGAAAAACGGTCTTCGCTGGCACGCAGTGCGTTTTCCATTTCCCGCAGTTCGGTGATGTCCTGCATTGCGCCGGCCATGCGCAAGGCTTTGCCCTGATCGTTGCATTCCACATGACCGGTGGCGCGGCCGATGCGCGTTGCGCCATCGGCGCGCTGGAAGCGGAATTCGGCGAGATACGGGTGTTTGTTTTCGATCGAGTCGGAAACGGTCTGCAAGACGCGGGCGCGGTCATCGGCGTGCAGTTGCGCGGCGAAAAAATCGAAATCGGGCGTAATGCTGTGCGGGGCAAGGCCAAAGATACGATAGGTTTCTTCGCCCCAGTGCAGGCTACCGTCGGCCAGGTACCACTCCCAGTGGCCGACATGTGCGAGCGATGCCGCTTCCTCCAGGTGACGCTGGCTTTCCTTGATCGGCGTGATGTCGTGAAAAATTTCAAACTTGCTGACTGTGCCATCGGGGTTGTGGAAGGGTATATCAAAGAGGTCGTAGGTGCGCCCCTTGCTTGATGTCCATTCCCAATGTACGGATTGGCCGGCATAAACCGCACTGTTTTTGCACCACGTACATTCTGTGCTCCGGCCGTGGAAGTATTCAAAGCACTTGCGTCCGGCGGGTGCCCCGAATTCGCGCTCAAGCACCGGGTTGAGATACTCGATGTCGTGTTCTGGACTGACGATATAAACACCGTCCGGCAGGGCGTCGAGGATGCCCAGAAGACGCGTGCGGTCGGCAGCGAGCGTCTCGGCCAGGGTTTGCGCAGACTTGACCCGGCTGATGTCGGTGTAGATCAGGACAACACCATTTTGCTCACCGCTCTCGCCGCGAAATGGCAGCATGCGTTCGAGAATCCAGCGGCCGGGGCCGCTTTCCGCCTCGCGCTCGATGCGCTCGCCGGCATTGGCAACGCGCTTGAGGTCAGCGAGAAAACGGTCGGCATCGCCGAGACGATAGGCGATATCGGAAACCGGGCGGCCCTGGTCCTGCGGCTTCAGTGCGAGAAATTCGCTGACCGTTGAGCTGAAACGGCGAATCCGCAATTCTGCATCAAGGAATACCGTGCCGATCTCGGCGCTGGCCAGCAGGTGATCGTAGTCGCGGTTGAGGTTGGCGAGCGCCGAATTCTTTTCTTCCAGTTCGCTGTTGAGGACGTAAAGATCCTCATTGACCGACTTCAATTCTTCGTTGGTGCTCTGTAGTTCTTCGTTCGACGCCGTCAGTTCCTCGTTCGCGAGGTCGATGCGTTCGTGGCTGCTCTGCAGTTCGAGGAGGCTCTCGTGCAGCCGGTCACGTGTTGCTAGTAGTTCCGCTTCAAGAATTTCCGGGTTATGGCTCGCTTCGGCCGGTAACTCGTTGAGTGTCAGTGTGCTGATCGGCAGGACCGAGGTGGCGATACCGTCGGTGTTGCGCGGCAGGGTAGCGGCTTGTTTTCGGTAGATCTTGCGTGCGCGGTCAACCGTCATGAAGGCGCGTGATTCGTACTCGCCGGCGGTTTCGCTGCTGCCGAGCAGTAGCAATCCCTGCGGTTTGAGGGCGAAATGCAGTTGGGTCAGCACCTTAAGTTGTGCCGGCGACTGCAGATAAATGAGCAGGTTGCGGCAGCTGGCGAGGTCGATGCGGGTGAATGGCGGATCGCTCAGCAGGTTGTGGCGGGCGAAGACGACGTGGCGACGCAGCGCGCCGTCAACGCGCCAGCCTTTTTCGTCGCGCTGAAAAAAACGGCGCAGCAGCGCGTCGGGAATCGCTTTGACCGATTCGTCGCTGTAGATACCGTGCGAGGCGCGGGTCAGCACCGAGGTGTGAATGTCGGTGGCGAACACCTTGACGTTGCCGGCAAAACCGAAACGGCTGGCCGCATCGAGTGCCAGCATGGCCAGCGAATAAGCTTCCTCGCCGCTGGCGCAGCCGGCTGACCATATTCGCAGGTCGTCGCTCGGATCGCGGCCGCGCAGCAGATCGGGGAATACTTCATCGGTGAGCAGCGCGAAAACAGCTTGGTCGCGGAAAAATTCGGTGACGTTGATCAGCAGATCCTGGCATAAGGCCTCGCGCTCTGTTTCGTCGGCGGCAATGCGTGTGCAATAAATGAGGGCGTCTTCACAGCGCGTCAGTGCCATGCGCTGGCGAATGCGCCGCGACAGCGTACTGGTCTTGTAGCCGGAGAAGTCTACGCTGCAACGCCGCCGCAGCACATCGAGAAAGGCGCCGAGCTCCGGTAGCAGTTCGTTGTCGCGGGCGGCTTCTTCCCACTGGGTGTTTTCTTCTTCCAGCTTGTCTATTTCCATCACGCGATTATGGGCATCGCGCTGCGGGCTGACAAGCGCGGCGACTCAAACGCGCAGGGCGATCAGCGGCACTATCTGCGGTCTAACAAATACCAGCGAACGGTTTCTTTGTCGATTTGGGCATCAAAAACCGGGTTGGTATGCGTCGGTGTTGAAAAATACCAGTGATAAGTCGTATAAACCTGCTTTTCTGATGAGGGGCTTATGCTACTCGGCGCACCCAGGTGCTTGATTAGCAACGCGACAGACATACCTTGCTGAATCTTGTTTTGTTCAATTAATTGCTGGATTGCGGTAGCCCACTCACGACCGACACCTTCCATCTGAGCAGGGTAGCTAGCCGATGTGATTCACCGCATTTGTTGTTCAAGATTCGCTT
>JBIKLY010000128.1:0-5991 GCA_044359525.1 Rhodocyclaceae bacterium
GAAACAGGTTCGGTTGTTTATGCTCCAGCCTGTCGAGGCAGCTTTCGGCTGAGTCGAAGGCTTCGACGGTGTACTTTTTGCCAAGCATCGACTCAAGCAGCAGCCGCGTTGTCTTGTCGTCATCGACAACAAATACTGTGTAGTCTTTTTCCATTGTTCTCTACCCCACGTTGTTTCGTCTAAGTTTTGGTTTACATCTCGTTGTCTTGATTACAGCAGCCATTCAAGCTGCCTCAAATTCACCACTCGACGCGCAACTGACCCGGTTTCGCCCGGCACGCTTGGCCGTATAAAGCTCGGCATCCGCAGCGGCCACCAATTGTTCCGGCGTCAGTTCGCTGCTCGGGATAAAAAGTGCGAGTCCCACGCTGACGGTGACCACCGGCGCAGTGCTCGACGCCGCATGGGGGATGCTCAATGAATGCACAACTTGCCTGAGTTGCTCTGCCTTGATTTGAGCACCTGCCAGGTTGATGTCCGGCAGCAGGCAAACAAATTCTTCGCCGCCGTAGCGGGCGATCAGATCGTGCGAGCGACTTATTTCACCGTTCAATATTCCGGCGCTGGCGCGCAAGCAGGCATCCCCGGCCGGGTGACCGTAAGTGTCGTTGAATTGCTTGAAGTAATCGATATCGATCATGATCAGCGCCAGAGAAGTGCCTGTGCGAAGACAAGCACGCCATTCTCTCTGCAGGGCTTCATCGAACTGGCGACGGTTGGCGACACCCGTCAAGCCGTCGACAAAAGACATTGAGCGCAGGAGATCGGCCTGGTGCTTGAGCGTGATGTGCGTGCGCACGCGTGCGCGTACGACAGCGGAATTTAATGGCTTGGAAATAAAATCTACCGCACCCGCTTCCAATCCGAAGGTTTCATCTTCGGGGCTATCCAGCGCGGTGACAAAAATCACGGGAATATCGCGAGTCAGCGGATCAGCCTTGAGTCGCCGACAGGTTTCAAACCCATTCATATCCGGCATCATCACATCAAGCAGGATCAGATCAGGCGCCGATTGCCCGGCCAGTGCCAGCCCCGCCGCACCCGAGGTCGCAACTTGCAAGGCAAAATCGTCACCGAGGACCGCACCCAGCGCCAGCAGGTTGGTCGGCGTATCGTCAATGGCCAATATCCTGGGGCGCGAATCGCTCATCATGTCTTGCTCTCCCAGCCCTGCTGAACGGCGATTCGTTGCAAGTGCTCGCGTGCCAGAGCAAAGCGGCATTCCGCAATCAGCCGGCCCGCTTGGGCAACTTCTGCGGCCACCTCAGTACCGGCGACGGTTTCCTGCAGCACCGCGAATCGGCCCACGGCATCGAATTGGTTTAGTGATAGCAGCGCATCAAGCTCACGATAGAGCGCAACGACCTGATCCAGAGCCAGCGGTTTTCCTGCGGGCGCCGGTGCTGTTTTAACAATCGACGCCATCCATCGCCCTAAAGCGTCGGACAGTAATTGGTATTCCCGACGCAGATCGGTCACGGTGCCGCTGTCGGTATCCCCGCCTCCCTTGAGGTGGTCGTCAAGCGCCTTCATGCGCGCCGAGAGCTTCATGCCGCCGACCTGTGCCGTCAGCCCCTTCAGGGTGTGCGTCTGCCTTGTGACAACCTCCCAGTTGCCTGCCGCTACTGCTTGCTCCAACTGTGCGAAGTAGCCCGGCATATCTTCCGTCGCCGAACCGACGATGATCCGGGCAAGGTCCTGGTCGCCGCCCAACTGCGAGAGCAGCGTGTTTTCGTCGAATACCGGCGGGCCGGCTTCAGGGGGCTTGGCGGCCGCTTCTGGTTGCGGGGCCGCTTCTGCTGCTTCCGCCACCGCTCCCGCTTCTGCCACCGCTTCTGCCACCACTCCCAGCCAGCGCGCCAGCGTTGTCGTCAGTTTTTCGATAGCGATGGGTTTGGCCAGAAAGTCGTCCATGCCGACCTTGAAGCAGTGCTGGCGATCCTCCTCAAAGGCACCGGCGGTCAGGGCCACGATGGGCAGGCGCGGCCGGGAATGTTGCGCTTCCCAGCGACGGATCTGCAGGGTGGCCTCAAAACCATCCATGACCGGCATCTGGCAATCCATCAGCACGAGGTCGGGGTTCATCCCGCCGGTGATCGCAGCCACGGCCTGCTGGCCATCTTCAACGAAGTCGCAGCGCACGCCCGGTTTGTTGAGCATGGCCTTGAGCACCAGGCGGTTGGTCGGGTTGTCGTCCACCACCAGAATATGGCCGGTGAAGGTGCCGGGACGCCCGCCCGTGGCCATGTCGCCGGAGAGGGCTTCGCTCACGCCAACGAGGGCCTGCCGCGCTTCATCACGGCTATCGACACCCGGCGCAAGCAAATCAGCGCGGATGCGGAACCAGAAGCGCGAACCGGTACCGGGCGTGCTGTCGACGCCGACATCGCCGCCCATCAGCTGGGCCATGCTGCGCACCAGAGAAAGCCCAAGCCCGCTGCCACCGTATTGGCGCGTGGTTGAACTGTCGGCCTGTGAGAAGGGCTTGAACAACAGCACCTGCTTGTCTGGCGGGATACCGATGCCGGTGTCGGACACGGCAAATTCGAGCAGGGCATGCGACCCATCGCGCTCGACTTCCCTTGCCTCGATACGGATATGCCCGCTCTCGGTAAACTTGAGGGCGTTGCCCACCAGGTTGGAGAGCATCTGGCGCAGGCGGTATGGATCGCCCAGGTAGCGTTGTCCGGGCTGGTCAACAAGTTCAGCCCACCCGGATTCAATGCGCAGTCCTTTTTGACTGGCCGTCTCCGCAAACAAGGTCTGGATTTCATGAATGATCTGCGCGGGGTCAAACACGGCAGATTCCAGCTCGACTTTGCCTGCCTCAACCTTGGAAATATCGAGGATATCGTTAAGCAAGGCGAGCAGTGCCTGGCCGGAGGTGAGGATGATGCGGGCGTAGTCCTGTCGCTCGTCATCCTTGAGGGTCGGCATCAGCAGCATTTGCGCCATGCCAATCACGCCGTTCATCGGCGTGCGGATCTCATGACTCATGCTCGCCAGAAACCGGCTCTTGGCTACGTTGGCGGCCTCGGCGAATTGAGTGGTTTCCAGCAGTTGTATCTCGATGTTCTTGCGTACCGAAATATCCTGATGCGTGCCGGACATCAACAAGGGCTTGCCGTCCTCCGTCCAGCTCGCCACCTTGCCCCGGTCCAGCACCCAAACCCAGTGGCCGTCCTTGTGCTGCATGCGGGATTCACATTCGTAGTAGGTAAGCTCTCCGGCGAAGTGCTTTTCGAGCAGATCTCCCGACAGCTTCAGATCATCCGGGTGGGCAAACTTCATCCAGGTTTCGATCGAGATCGGAGCCAGTTCATCCAGGCAATAGCCGATGATCTCCGCCCAGCGTTCGTTGAACACCGTCTCGCCGGTCTGCACGTTCCACTCCCAGGTGCCGACGTGGGTGCCGACGATGATGTCGGCCAGGCGCCGGCTCTGGTTAGCCAGCGCCATTTCGGCGCTGCGTCGTTCGGTGATGTTGGTATAGATGCTGACAAAGCCACCGCCGGGCATGGGCTCGCCGCGAATCTCGAGTATCGTTCCGTCCGAGCGCACGCGCTCTATTTTGTGGGGCTGGAAGTCGCGGGCCCGCGCTACGATCGCTGCCACCTGCTGCTCGATATCGCCCGGGCCGTATTCGCCGCGTCCGGCGTTGTGGCGAACGATGTCTTCGAAATGCACGTCCGGTTTCTCGAACAGCGCGTCGGGCAAGTTCAGCAGTTGTTTGAACTGGTGGCTGTGAGCGGTCAGGCGCAGGTCGGCATCAAACATCGAGATGCCGCCGGGAAAGTGCTCGAAAAGGGTCAACAGCGTGTCGTTCTGCCGCAGTGTTTCCGCCTCAATGCGCTTGCGCCCGGTGATGAGGGTGCCGGTGCCGCGGTAACCTGCGAAAGATCCGTGCGCATCGAAGTGCGGCAACCCGGAGACCATAACCCAGATGAGCTCACCGGCCTTGTTGCGTGTCCGGTACTCGAAATTCTTGAACGGCAGGTGCGCTTCAAGTTGGGCACGGTGTGCTTCCATTATTACTGCTGGATTGAGCGCATCCTGATCGAGAAATTCCTTGCGACTCTTACCCAGCAACTGGCCCTGGTCGAGCCCATAGGCTGTTTCAAAGTTGTCGGAAAAGTAGCAGAAGTGATGCTGTACATCGGTCTCCCAGAACCAGTCTGAAGAACTTTTGGAGAAGTCGCTTGAACGCTCCTGATCCTGCCGCAGTTGCTCGGTCATCTGCTGCGCCAGCAGTTCAGCACGGTGGCGGCCGGTGGCTTGCTGCCGCAGCAGCAGCGCAAGCAAGGCACTGAGCAGCGTGATGCCGGCGAACACCAGCCCCTTTGACGAATGGTCGATCGCCGCGTCGAAGCCGGGCGTGCTGCTCAAGCGCAGCGTCAACTCCCGGCCGTAGAGATCGAGCCCTTCCGTCGTGAAAAAACGGCGACCCGTCATCTCCTCCTGGCCGCCGGCTGTGCTGACGACGGAATGGTCGGCGTCGTAAATCGGCGTACCAAGCGGGGTGCCGACGGTGCTATCGAAGAGTTCGAAATCCAGGCGGCCAGGCCCTACGTCGGGCAGTCCGCCAAGCAGCTCGGCGATCACGATCGGCGCGAACAGCAGGCCGACCAGCGCGGCGCGACGCTCCTCGGCACTTGCGGGGTGAGTTCCGTTGGCGTAGACGGGGACGTAAAGCAGCACGCCGGACGTTTTGCGGTCGTCCTGCACCAGCGTGATGGCTGCGGTAATCGTGGACTTGCCCGTGTCGATGGCACGCTGTGCCGCAGCGCGACGGCTCGCTTCCGAGCCGATGTCCAGCCCCTGCGCGCCGCGGTTGTCTACGGACGGCTCGATGAATTTGATGATGTAAAGATCGTCGTGGTTCTTGTCCGCCAACTGGTGAAGGGCGAAGCGGGGTGCGCCGTCGGCCCGCTCGATGGCAACGAAGGCGTCCAGCTCCGGGCGCATCACCTGCTGGATGAAGCCAAAACCGCGCACGCCGGGGAATTCCCTGGGCATGTCACGCGAATCAACATAGGCCTTGAAGGCTGCGCGCGGTACACGATTGCTGGCGGCGTACATAGCATTGGCGCCATTCAAACCGTAGACCGGCTGGCGTAAGCGCTGGGTGACATCGGCAACCACGCGTTCAACGTTGCGCTTGAACTGGACCTCGGCATCCCGATAGATTTCGTTTTGCCACCACAGCCCACCACCTGCGGCCAGGCATAGCCCGAGCAGGAACACCGCTGCTACGGCGATGTTGCCGAAGTGCGGGCGTAGCCGATCAGCAAGTGTGGCAGGCATTAGCGCTTGCTCTCAACGAAATGCCGGTACTGCATTTCGGACTCGCGAATGTGCGGTAGCCACCAATCCTTTAGAACGCATCATCACGCTTCACTTTTTGCACTTGGTCATTGAAACCGCCATCCATAACCACCACGCCGACGCTGTACGCGTCGTCCCAGACAATTTTTTCCGGTTCTTTTGGCGCACCCGGCACATTCTCGCTGGCAAAAAACTGCATCAGTTCATCACGCACCTCGCCAATCGATTGCTCCAGCGAGCCAAGCAAGGCCTCTGCCGGGGTGCCGTCGCGCAAGGCGTGCTCGAGCGCGGAAACTACGCCGTGCAGGTCATCCATGCCGAGCATGCCGACCCGCCCCTTGAAGGCGTGCACGGCCCTCGCCGCCGACTCCGGTTGACCGGCCGCGAGATCACTGCGCAGCTGCCCGGGAAGCTCGCCAGCGTTTTCAACAAAATCTGCCAGCCAATGACGGTAGCGATCTTCCTTACCGTTGAAACGCGCCAGACCATTGGCCAGATCAACACCGCGCAGATGATCGCGGGAAACATCATCTCCTCCCCCTTCACCCCCCTCAGGGTGGGCTACGCGCAGGGGGAGGCCGGGAGGGGGGTGGGGAGAAGAACCTTCATTCGGCAGGCTTGTCGCTGCTTGTTCCCCCCATCCCCGCCCCAACCCTCCCCTGCGCG
>JBIKLY010000064.1:0-20673 GCA_044359525.1 Rhodocyclaceae bacterium
TCCGTAGTCGGCGGCGCTTTGGTGTCCGTCAGCTTGGTCGTGGCGCTGCCGCCGGAGGCCGGCGTCGTCGCCGGGGCCTTGGCCGCCGTGTTCTTGCCCGCCGTCGTGGCCTTGCTCTGCTGTCCGGCAACCTTCTGATCAACGCTCTGGCCGCTTCCCGCGCCGCCACCCGCCGCCGGCGCGGTGCCGTCTGCCTTGGCCTTTTCTCCGCCAGCAACGCTGGCCGTGGCACTGGTGCTGCTCCTGGCAACCGACTCGGCGTTAACGTCAACACCGTTCGTCGCCGTTACATTCCGGTCAATCTCGGCGACGACGGTGTCAGTCGCCACCGTCAGTCCAATGGAGGCGCCTACCGCGACGCTGTTGCCTTGCGTCTGGCCCGTCGCCGTGGTGGTGGCGCTGCTGTTCTGTTTCGCCGTGCTGCTGTATTTGCCGCCAAGACCAATGTCTGTCGCCGCTTCTCCGAGCCGCGCTACCGTGGTGTTAACCGCGACCGTCGCCGCCACCAGCGGCGTTACAGAGACACTGGCGCCCGACGCGCCGCCTGTGACGTTCGTCGTCAGGCTGTGGTTGCCGGTGGCATTCAGACCCAGATCGTTGCCGCCCGTCAGTACCGCTTTGTTCGCAACTTCGGCAACCGTGGTATTGACGCCAACGTTCACGCCAATCGAGGCGCCCACCCCGACCTTGGCCGTGCCGCCCGTGCCGGTGACCTTGGCGCCCGCATCCACCGTGCTGGTGCTGGCATTGGCGGCTTCGATCAGGATGTTGCCCGATCCCGCACCAACGCCCGCATTGACTGTCGCGCCCGTGCCGTCACCGTCCACATCACCTTCGAGCGCGGCAACCGTGGTGTTGATCCCGACACTCGCCGCCAGTGATCCGGCAAGGCCCACATCGCCCGCACCGGCGCCACTCGTGGCTTTGGCTACGGCATCGCTCTTCTGCCCGGTAACGTTCACGGCACTGACCGTCAAGCCTTTGGTATTGACGACGGCGTCGTCACTGACCACGGCAACGTTGGTCGAGATGCCGGCGTTGAGCGCGACCGCCGCGCCAATCCCGACGCTGGTGTTGCCCGGATCAACCTGGCTGCCATCGGCAATCGCCGAGGTGTCGGTTTCGTTGGCGCTCGTGACCTTCAGCGCGCCATTGCTGCTGGTGATCGCCCGACCCTTGGCAACGCTCGCCGTGGTCGTCGCTACGCCTACATTCACGCCGACCGCCGCCGCTACCGCGACGCCGCCAGCCTCCGTGTTGTCTTCGGTCTTCGGGGCTTCTTTGGTCTGGTCGACCTTGGTCTTGGCGTCACCCGACGCTGCTGCCACTGCGAGCCCGGCAGACGCCGGCGAATTTGCTGCTGCGGCCTGTGCGGCTTTCTTGGTATCAGGGTCGCTCGATGCCGCGGCCGCGGCAAGCCCGGCAGAGGTTGGCGAACTGGCTGCGGCCGTGTCAGCTGTCTTCTTGCCGGCAAGTTTGGCGGCGTCGCCCTGTGCCGTCACCTTCTCGTCGACCGTCTTGCCGGCCGAACCATCGGGTTTGGCTGGAGGAGCACCCGTATCGGCCGCTTTTTCACCGCCGGCAACGCTGGCCGTGGCACTGGAGCTACTCTTGGCGGCCGATTTGGCGTTAACTTCAACGCCGTTCGTCGCCGTCACATCCCGGTCGATCTCGGCGGTTACCGTGTCGGTCGCGTTGTTCAGCGCAATCGATGCGCCGACGGCAACGTTGTTGCCCTGCGTTTGACCGGTTGCTATAGACGTGGTGCTGCTCGCCTGATCGGCGTCGCCCTTGAAGGCGCCGGTGAGACTAAGCAGAGTGCCCGTGCCGAGGCGCGCCGTGGTGGTGTTAGCAGCGACAGTGATGGCCGCCACTGGCGTTATGGAGACATCGGCACCGGACGCGCCGCCGGTGGCAGCCGTCGTTACCGTGTGCGCACCCTTGGCAGTGAGATTGACATTCTTCGCGCTATTGACGACAGCGCCATCGCCGATCTCGGCAACCGTAGTGTTGACGGCCACATTCACGCCGACCGAGGCACCGACGCCGAGAGCGGACGGCTCGGTGGACGTTGCCGGCTTGACGCTGGCACCAACCGTAAGTTTGCTTTCCGAGGCATTCGCCGATTCGACGAGGACATCGCCACCATTGGCGTTGACGGCCGCGCCGCCTTCAACCGTGGCGACGGTGGTGTTGACGAGCACATTGGCGCCGAGCGCGCCGGCGACGCCGACGTTGCTTGCACCAGCGCCGCTGGTAGCCGTCGTGACGAAGCTGTTCTTGCCATCCGCTGACGGCATGACGGCGCTGACGCTCAGGCCGTTACTGCTGACGCTGGTGTTGTCGGCCACGCGCGCCTGATTCACAAGCACGCCGATGTTGACGCCAACGGCAGCACCGACACCGACGGAGCCGCCGGCGCTGCTGCCGTCGGCAGTGACAGTGGAGGCGGCACTCGCCTTGCTCGACACCTTTGCCGCACCGGTTGCTGTCTGCGTGCCGGTGGAGGCGATGTCGGCCAGCGTGATGTTGTTCACGTTGGCGATGGCAACAGCGGCGGCCACATCGACGCTGCCGTCGGAAGTGGTGGTCTGATCCTTGTATTTGCTGAGCGATTTCTCGGTCTCGCTAGGCGCGGCGGCCTTCTCGGCGGCGCTCTGCTTCTTCGCGCCCTTGCTCGCCGCCTTGGCGCTGGTGGTGACGAGGCTGGTCGATTCGGCGCCCACCTTGAGTGCGCTGGAACTCGACGTCGCGCTGCCATCGATGACGGCCTGCGTGACGCTGGTGACTTCGGAGAGCGCCAGCGTGCCGCCGATGGCGATCGCACCGCCGGCCGTCGAATCGGCCGTGGTCGTCGCAGTAACGACGTTCTTCGCCGTAAGGTCGAGCGCGCCGCCGCTGACGTTGACAGAACTCGTATCGCCGACGCGCGTTTTCGCCGTGCTGACGACGACGTTGATGGCGACGCCGGCATCGCCTGGCAGCGTGGCCAGGTTCGGGCCACCTGGCGTGGCTTTCGACGTAACGGTGGAACTGGAAGCGAGGGTGGTGTTTCCGGCCGCCGTGAGTACCGAGGCACCGTGAACGTCGACGGTGGCTGCGGACACAGCGGTGATCATGCCGAGCGGCGACAGGCCGCTGCTGCTGACGTTGATGAGCGAGGTGGCGCCGAGGTTCAGCGTACCGGAGGCATTGATGGCTCCTGAATTGACGTCGATGGTGGCGACCGTCACCGGCACGACAATCGGCAGCCAGGAGGTAAGGATCGAGTCGTTGTAGGTGGCGTTCGCCGTCAGCGCAATGTTACGCCCGGTGATCGTCGCATTATCCACGCTGACCTTGGCTTCGCCGGTCCAGTTGCGCGTTGCTTTCAGCGTCACATCGCCGCCGGTGTAGCCAGTGTCGGCTCCGGCAAGCAGCTTGCTGCCGGATTTGAGTGAAATCGATCCCGCGTCCAGCGTCAGGTTGCCGGAGGCAGCGGTGGACGCACCGGTGGCATGGTCGTTCGCCGTGGTGCCGGCGACCGAGCGCGTCGAGATGGTGACGCTTTCGTTGACGGTGATCTCGTTGTCGGCAAGCAGCGTGAGATTCGCGCCGGCGGCGCTGCCGCCGCCTGGCAAAGCGCCGTAGCCGCTGGCGCCACGCAGGATGTCAGCGCTGACGACGATGTTCCACGGATCGATGAGTACGGAGCCGGCCTTGCCACCGCCCATGCCGTCAGCACGGAACTCGCCACCGGCAAGTTCAACGGTTTTCTTCGCACTGAACTCGACGAAGCCGCCGTCGCCGCTCGCGCCAGCAGAGGCGTCGACCAGCGAACCCTTGCGCGCAACGGCATCGTTGTCAGCCCAGATGTTGACCGTGCCGCCGGCCGAATTGACGCCATTGCCGCGCGCCGTGACGAGCGCGCCGGATTGCAGGTCGACATTGCCGCCGGCGCGGATGCTGACATCGCCGCCGCGCATGCCGGCGCCGCCGGGCGTGGCAATGGTGCCTGAAACGCTGACGTCATTATCGGCAACAATCTCGATGCGCCCTTCCCTGACGACCACGTTGCTCGCCGATACCAGCCCGTTGGCATTGACCACATCGGTAAAGTCCGGTGCTGAACCGACAAAACGCGCACCGCTATAGATCGAGCCGGCAACATTGATGGCACCCGCACTGAGACTGACCGCGTCGGCCGCATTGATCCGCCCCAGAATCGAAACGAGTGCCGCACTATTCCGCGGCGCGGTGCCGGACATCAATTGGGCGACAGATGTCGGATCGGGCGAACCGGGGGTCGGGAAAAAATCGTCGACGAAGCGCTGAGTCGGCGTGGTAACCGTCAGGCTGCCCACATTGACCACCCCGCCCGCCCCGACGACGAAACCATGCGGGTTGGCGAACCAGACGTTACCGCCGATGCGGCCGTCCTTGATGGCATTGAGAATGCCGTGCACGTCCGTCCGCTGGTCGCGAACGATATTGATCAGGTTTGCTGCCGAGGAAGGCACGATCAGGTTGACGGTATTGCCCGCGCCGACACTGAAGGCATTGAAGGAGTTGAAGGCATTGCTGCCGCTCATCGTACTGGTACTAACGTTATAAACCGGGCCGGAATTACCCACCGTCGTCTGGGTGCGGCCATCCGGGCGGATGACGGTCTGGGCTGCGGCAAAAGCCGGATACAAGGCCTGCATCACCATCAGCACGATGGCGACCGTACGATGCCACAGCGAGACGTGGCTGGTTGCCCCCGCCCCCTTTATCGAGCCCGTCGTTTTGCCGTTTGCCCGGGCGTTCTCTCCAACCACCACAAGACACTGACGAAAATGGTTCCAGACAATGCGGTGAATTTTGTTCATGATGAGCCCCGTTATTTTCGGCAATGTCGCCTCTCGACACCGGGGGCTACCCCCCCAACGCCGACGACAGCTTTGCCTCAGAGCTTCATGTATACCAACTCACCGTAAGAACACCGTAAGAGAAACAGGCGCTTCTCAGGCACGCCTTTACCCACCGGGGTTTCCGGACACAGAACGAACTTTTATCCTGGAAAAAGCAGTTCATCCACGAAAATCACTAAAAGCACGAAAAAAATTAAACAGATACAAAAATGCAGAACGCAACCTACAGGGTGAGTGGCTAACTCAACTTAACCTGTTGTTTAATTTCGTGTCTTTCGTGATTTTCGTGGACAGACTGAGGTTTTTAGGTTTATCGGGATATTTTGATGCCGGAAAATCAGCAGGTGCAGGGCATTGGAGCCCAAGCCCATCAAGTCCGACAGGCTGCGGAAAGATCGCTCAGGAGCTCTCGGCTGAGCACCAGATCAGGCGTGTCAAAACCTTCAGTAAACCAGCCGTAAACTCCTTCGAGTAGACGGTGGGCATCATCCCGTTTGCCCTGCCGCTGCCACAGCCGCGCCATACTGACCGCCGCGCGCAGCTCCAAGGATTTTGCTTGTTGCCGCCGGCTGATCAGAAGCGCCTCGTTAAAGTGCGCCTCTGCCTCCGCTTCGCGGCCATTTTCCTGGCCGAGCATCGCCTCGCCCCGGAGGCGATGCAGCTCTGCTTCAATATGGCGGTCCATGATGGCACTTCCCGTAACAAGCGCCTGGTCGCAGACACTGCACGCTTCATCAAAGGCTTCCAGCCTGACGCAGGCGTCGGCCAGCGGCCCTAGAACAATGAGCGTCACCCCACCCATCGCAGCCTGTGTTGCTTCGACACACTGCTGCAGGGTTTCGATGCCCTCCCGGCGGTTCTGCATCGCCAGCACCCAACCGCGCGCCAATCTCGCGCCGATCTGCCACAGCGGGAAGCCATGAATATCCGCCAGCAACTGTGTCTCCTGGGCCAACACCAGCGCCTCGCCAGGTTCTTGCAAACGGCAACGTAGAATCGTAGCGAAGGTCAGCGCGTAAGCCAGACTGAACGGATGATCAAGCTGCCGCGCAAGCACGACGCTTTGCACGCTGACCCTACGAGCTTGATCGGGAAATCCGAGAAACCACAGCACCCACGACAGATACGCGGCACTGGTTACGCCCGCATCCTCGCCAAACCCGGCGAGATGGCTGGCGTGATGAACGGGCTTGTAGCCTGCCCTGACCTGCTCCAGATGTTTTCGTGCGACGGCAAATTCGCCCTGCCAATAGCGCGTATCGGCAACGGCAAAATGGCTCTGCTGCATCTGTACAGGATCGCCACTCTGCGTCGCCATGCGCAGGAGTTGCTCCGCCAGCACCTGTGCGCCAGCATAGCCATCACGGGAGCTGGCCCCTGCCCACAGGCCCCATACGGCCGGAAAAATGTCCTGATGCCTTTCCATCTGACTGCACAATTCTTTCGCACGCTCGTAGGCAACAGCACCTTCAATGGAAGCGTAGCCTTGCACGGCGCATGCCGCTGCACCGAGTCCGATCTGAAAGAAGAACTCCAGACGCGCCCGCCCGGCCTCGTCCGGCAAGCGGTCCAGCAGTGCCAGCCCTGCCTTGAAATGGGCGAGCGCTTCCTGGCTGGCCGAGTTCCGGTTGGCAAACTGTCCTGCTTCGAGCCAGCATGAAACGGCTTCCTGCGCGTCCCCGGCGGCGACCCAGTGCTGCGCCAAAAGCTCCGCACGGATGCTACCCCCTGCCGTTTTAAGTGCAACAGCAATCCGCCGATGCACCGCCTCGCGTCCGTCGCGTGTCTGCGATTGATACGCCGCATCACGAATCAGTGCGTGCCGAAAACGACAAACACCGTCGATCTCATTTTCCAGCACCCCGCCATTCTGTAGCTGACGCAGCAACTGCATCATCGTTACGCTGTCGATAGGCACAATCCTGCGCAGGAGATCCAGATCAAACTCACGCCCGACACAGGCGGCCGCCTGGGCAATAGTTTTTGCCCCTCCCATGCTGTCAAGGCGGGTTGCAAGCAGATCCAGCAGGGTCGGGGGAATAGCAGACGGGTCGTTATGCGCTATGTCTTTCGCCAACTCCTCGGCAAACAAGGGGATGCCATCAGCACGTTTGACAATCAGAGAGCGCATCTCCGGCGTGATCTCCGGCACCACGGCAGAGACCAGCGCTGCGCTCTCCATATCATCAAGCGCAGGCACTGTCAGCGTTTGCGTAAGACTCTCCGGCCAGAGCGGCTGAAACTCCGATCGCGCGGTAAGCACAACAAACACCGGGCCGGCACTTTCCTGCGCGATAAAAAGTGACAGAAACTCAAGCGTCGACGGATCCGCCCAATGCAGATCCTCCACCACCAACAGCACCGGGTGATGTGCCGCCAAAGCACGCAAGCGTCCGAGCACGATCGCCAAGGTCTTCTCACGTTGAAGCTGTGGCGAGCAAACCGGCTCGCGATAGGGGGGCCGCAGGGGTAGCGAAAGCATTCTGGCGAGCAGCGGCACCGTATCGGGATCACTATTCGCATAGTGAATTTCAACAAAGTTGGCCAGCAGGTCAAACCGTGTTGCAGGAGAATCTTCTGATGAAAATCCCAGCGCGGTACCGTAAAGCGCCGCCAGTGGATACAGGGGAGAGTGGCGGTATTCCGGGGAGCAACGCAGCTCCCGGACGGCGCACGCCTGTTCGCGTAATTTTTCCCGCAGGGTGAGCACCAGACGCGACTTTCCAACCCCCGCATCCCCGAGCAACAGCACAATTTGCCGTTCGCCCCGACGGACCTTCTTCCACATGGCCAGCAACACCGCTATTTCTTCCACGCGTCCGACAAGGGAAGTCAGCCGGTCCGACGCTTCAAGACGCCCCTGCGCACCGCTTTCACGCTCAACCCGAAAGGCCTCCAACGGCCGCGCGATACCGCGCAATTGCCGCAGACCCAGACTCGTACAGTCGAAATAACCCGCCACCAGACGCTGCGTTGCCGCGCTGATTGCCACCTCCCCGGGATCAACGATCTGACGAAGGCGAATCGCCATTCCGGAGGTTGCACCAGTCGCATCCGGAACCAGCAGGTCGCCGCTGATTACCACGCCGGTGTGAACACCTGCCCGCAGATCAAGCCCGGTAAATTTGGTACGTGTCATGGCCAGCGCTGCCTGCACAGCGATCTGTGCGGCATGTTCGCTGGCCTGCGGGTAGCCAAAATACGCCAGCAGGCTACCGCCGCGAACCTGTACAACGAATCCTGCATGGCTGCGAATGATCTCACTGCAACGGGCCTGCGGCCCACGCAACAGATTCAACGCCTCATCCGGATCTTCAACACCGGTCGCCGCGAGCTCACAATAGAGAACCGTAACCTGGCGGCGCTCGGCGGCCGGCATCGGCAAATTGATCGCTACACCAGGTACCGGTGTATGAGCGGCAAAAAACTCACCCCCACGAATACGGTCGGCCAGTGCGCGGGCCTCTTCGGATGGCAATACACCCAGCTCTCGTTTCAGCACTTCACAAGACGCAGCGTACTGGCTGAGAGCGACTTCACTCTCGCCGTTTCTTGCGTAGAGCCGCATTGCGCGCAGCAGGCCATCTTCATTCCATGGCTCAAGTTCCAGCGCACGCGATGCAAACGGCAGCGATTTTGCATAGCATCCCATCTGCTCATAACAATCCGAAAGGCGAATGAGCAAACCAAGTGCTCGCAGATGCAATGTCTCGCGCTGAATCTGGAGCCACTCTTCGAAGTCCGGGCAATCCGGCAACGAAAAACCCGCCATGAACTCGCCCCGATAGAGCGCCGCACGCTTCTCCATGCCCGCAAGGCAGGCCTTGCACAGAGCCACTGAGGGGACGGAAGGGCACAGCGTGAGCGCTGTTGAAAAACCTGCCGTATCGATATCCAGTTCGGCAACGGGATCGAAGCGAACGTATTCACGATCAACCAGCAACGGCGAGCCCAAGCCTTTGAGCTTTTGGCGCAGGTCATGAAGCACCTGCCGCAGGTTGGTCAGTGCCGCTTCGCGCGGAAGATCGGGCCAAAACATGGCGGCAAGAAAAGCCCGTGAACAGACCCGATCGGGCACTACTGCCAGGTAGGCCAGAAGCGCTCGCCCTTTTTCATAACTCAACTCGCCGGCATGTGGATCATGAGCAAGCACAAACCCGCCAAACAAGCGGAGGGAAAGTCGTGGAGGCGCATTCTTCATATGGGTATTATGGCGCACCAATGCTGCCAAACAAAACAGTCACAGCGCATAAATAACGCATAAGGACGCGCGAAGTTCGTCGCAAAAAATTGACGAACTCACCGTTTGGACGCCGCAGCTGCCGCGGCTTTCGCCATGACACAAGGATCAAACGGCATTTTTCTACAACGGCCGAGGAACTTTGACGCGGGGAGAGGCACAGCGACTGAAGGCGAAGCTCGCCAATGCGGGCTGCGTGACTACGGCGGCTACGCCGAAAGCATGAATTCGCGCACGACGCTGATCTGTGCCGCATCGAGGAACATCGGTGCGTGGCCGACGTTGGCAATCTCGATCGTCTGCGGTCGAGGCCCGCGTGCGGTCATCGCGACTACCGTTTCCGCTTTCAGCAGATCAGAATCGGCACCGCGCACGACCAGCGTCGGGCAGCGGATGCGATCATAGACCGGCCACAGATCGACATCCTGAAAACCCATTGTATTGCGGAACGGCTCGCCAATACCCGGGTCATAGCGCATCTCCAGCCGGCCGTCTTCGGCATGGCGCAGGCTGGTTTCGGTGAGATGCCGCCACTGCGCATCGCTCAGGGCGCCAAAAGGTGCACTAACCAGACGGATGTATTTTTCAGCGTCCTCAAAGGTATCGAACTTCGGCGCGCGGCCGACGTAGTCGCCGATGCGCTTGAGCGATTCGCCGGTAATCACCGGCCCGACGTCGTTGAGCACCAGGCGCGTGATCGGCGACTCGTCCTGACTCGCGATGAACATGCCGATCAGGCCGCCCATCGACGTACCGAACCAATGTACCGACTCGACATCAAGCCGCGCCAGGAGCACCGTCATGTCTGCAACATATTGAGGAAAGCCGTAGCCGGCCGGATTGGCGAGCCAGTCGCTGCGCCCGCGCCCAACGACATCAGGGCAGATCACACGATAGTCAGAAGACATGGCGCGCGCCAGTTCGTCAAAATCGCGGCTGTTGCGTGTCAAACCGTGTACGCAAACCAGCACGTTGGGGTTATCACGCTCGCCCCATTCGTTATAGGCCATACGGTGCAGGCCGGTTGCCGAGACGCAGCGTACATCGCGCTCGGTGAAGGAAGCAGCCGCCTCGGTGGAAAACCAGCGGGACAGGGTGGCAAGAATGCTCATGGCGGTAATCTCCGGAAGTCGGGGAAGTCTAGCAGACCCAGCAAGCGGTATTGGTGTCATACCGCTGACTTTAGAACCTACCGCTGTGGCCCAAGGCCACAGCGGTAGATTTTGATTGCGTGTCGTTCCAGCCTACTGCCCATGCCAATACCGCCGATGCTCGCTCCGGTAAGCCGATAGTTCGACGGCATCAGCCAAGGTGATGCGTACGGCGCCATCTTGATCAGATCGCCACAGACGACTACCCGCATAGCGCTCGACGATATCGGGGCGCGGATGGTTGAAGCGGTTGCGATAACCGACCGGGAAAACCACATCGCGTGCAGAAACGGCTGCAACAAATGCCGGGGTCGATGACGTCCGGCTGCCGTGGTGCGGCACCAGCAGCACATCGCTGCGCAGCAGTGCCGACGAACGAGCAAGTAACAGCGTCTCGTCGCGCGCCTCGATGTCGGCAGTGAGCAGCACGCTGCCGGTGGTGTTCTCGATGCGCAGCACGCAGCTCAGGTTGTTCGCTTTCAAGCCCTTGCTTTCGTAGTCGGCTGGCAGCGGATGCAGCATCGTAAAACGCACACCATCCCATTCCCACGCCTGACCCGCCGCACAACGCTCACCGGCCAGCTCGGACATTGATGTCAGCGTGCGGGCAATGGGTAGCGCATCCTGAATGGCAAGCACACCGCCCGAATGATCCGAGTCGCGGTGCGTCACGATCAGCGTATCGAGCCGCTCGACGCCGGTGGCACGCAGATAGGGAACGACGATGCGCTGCCCGGCATCTGATTCGGCACTGTAGAGCGGCCCGGTGTCGTAGAGCAGCGCGTGCTGCGCCGTGCGCACCAGCACTGCGAGCCCCTGCCCCACATCGAGCACCTCGACCCAAGCCTCGCCAGTCACCGGGCGCGGCGGCGGCCAGAAGAGCGCAGGCAACAACAGGCACAGCCCAACCCAACGCGCCGGGAAACCGCGCGGCAGGAGCAACCAGACAACCCCCAGCCCGGCAACCAGCGAAGCCCACAGTGGCGGCGCGGCCTGTTGC
The DNA here is from genome assembly GCA_044359525.1 of Rhodocyclaceae bacterium. Taxonomy (GTDB): domain Bacteria; phylum Pseudomonadota; class Gammaproteobacteria; order Burkholderiales; family Rhodocyclaceae; genus CAJBIL01. Next base: position 11,284 of record JBIKLY010000064.1, read on the forward strand.
CAGACGGGCCACCCGGCGAGCCATTCAAGCACGACCATCATCTGCACCAGCAACCAGTGGTCGAAGTGCAGCAACGGCGGCCAGGGAACGACGGCAAAAAGCAGTGCCAAAGGCGTGATGACGAAGCTGACAAAGGGGATCGCCAGCGCATTGGCGAGCGGAGAGACGAGCGAAAACTGTTGAAAAAGCAAGAGCAGCAGCGGCAGGCTGCCGACCGTTACCGCCCATTGCGTAGCGCCCCATTGTGCGAGCGTCGCACGCCAGCCGCGGACCTCACCAACGCGCGCAGTGCCGACAAAAAAGAGCAGGCCGACAGCGCCGAACGACAGCCAGAAGCCGGCCGACAGCACGGTCCACGGATCAAGCACCAGCACCACCAGCAAAGCGAGCAGCAGTGTTCGACTGGCGCCGAAATTACGCCCCGACCACAGCGCCAGCGCGACGACAGTAAGCATGTAAAGCGTGCGTTGTGCGGGCACAGCAAAGCCGGCGAGCAGCGCATAACTGAGTGCCGCCAGCCAGCCGGCGAGAACGGCGGCCTTCTGCGCCGGCAGAAGCAGCATCAGGCGCTCACTGCGTCGCCAGAGCCAGCCGGCCAGTGCAGCAAACAGGGCAGCCAGCATCGTCACATGCAGACCGGATATTGAAACGAGGTGGGTAATTCCGGTGCGGTTGAAAATCGTCCACTGCGGCCCAGGAATCACCCGCTGGTCGCCAACGGCCAAGGCAATCAGCACGCCGACATACGGCGCATCGGGCAACACGGCGGTGAAGCGATTGCGAATCGCATCACGCAGCCATTCAACAGCGTAATCGGGGCGCGGCACAAACGCTTCGAGACGTTGCGTTTCGCGCTTTGGACGCACGTAACCGGTGGCGCGAATACCGCGCTCGAACAGCCAGGCCTCGTAGTCAAAACCATGCGGGTTAGCGTTACCGTGCGGGCGCTTGAGGCGAACGGTGAACCGCCAGCGCTCGCCGGGACGAACGGCACCGCCCTCATGCCACTCATCGTCCTGCCAGCCGTGATACCAGGAGAGCATGATGCGCTTCGGGATGACCGGAGAATGTACCGGCGCGGCTGTCTTGCCGGCAACAGAAGTTTCAGCGGACTCAACGACAAACTCAAAGCGCTCACCGCGCTCGAAGCTCTGCGGCAATGCGGCGACAACGCCGGTCACCTGAACGTCGCGCCCTTCCCAAGCCTCCGGCAACTGGTCTGCCAGACGCCCCTGCGCCAGCCACGCCGCCCAGGAAAAACCGAGCAGCGCGCTGCACAGAAGGAGTGCTGCACGCGCCGACCGGTGCTTGCAGCGAACGAGGAAGAGGACGCCGAAGAAGGCGACGGCACCGGCAGCCGCAACAAAGCCCGTATCGGGCAGATCAGCCTGCAGCTGGAGGAAGCCGATGCCAATGGCAAAAGCAAGGATGATCAAACGCATGCGCTGATTAGATCAGAACATGACAGCCAACCACAACGGGCAGGGCGAAGACCGTTGTGTTTAAGGAGCTTTTTTCAGAACAATCAACCCAGCTTGAAACGTCGCGCCTCGGACTCCAGCGTCTCGGAAAGGCGGGCCAGCTGCACTGTTGTAGCGGCATTTTCCGCGACGGCGGCATTGTTCTCTTCGGCCATCTGGGCAATGCGTTCGACGTTTCTGGCAATCTCGGTACTGGCTGCGCTCTGCTCACGCAAGGACGAAGAAATTTCACCGACGGTATCAACCACCTGACGTGCGCTGCTTTCGATCTCATCAATCGACGTACCCGCCCGGGTGGCGAGGGCCACACCATTGCTGACACGCGCAACCCCGCTGTTCATGCTGGTCACGGCACCTTTTGTACCATTCTGGATGGCGCCGATCATGCTGGAGATTTCCTGTGTCGACTTGGTCGTGCGCTCGGCCAGCTTGCGCACTTCGTCGGCCACCACGGCAAAACCACGCCCCGATTCGCCAGCCCGCGCCGCCTCGATCGCCGCGTTGAGCGCCAGCAGATTGGTCTGATCGGCGATCTCCTTGATCACGTTGACAATGGCCGAAATCTTCTCGGACTGCTGGCCGAGGTCATCGATAATACCGGCCGACTGATTGACCGCCTCCGAGATCAGCTGAATTTCCTGCACCACGGAACCGACCACCCGGGCGCCTTCAACGGAAAGTTCGCCCGCCCGCCGCGAAAGACTATTGGCATCCTGCGCATTCTTGCTGATGTGGTCGACACCCACGGTCATCTGTTCAACCGCCGCCGCCATCGACGACGCCGCTTCACTCTGCTGCTCGGTACTCAGCCGGATCTGCGCCGATGAATCGGAGAGGCGCATCGTCGCATCGCGCACCTGCCCGGCGCCATTCTGAACATTCTGGATCAGGCTTCTAAATGCACTTGTCATTTCATTGAGACTATCGCCAACCAGCTTCAACTCGTCGCGCGTACCGAGGTCGATGTGCACCGACAGATCGCCCGTTGCCAGCGTTCGGGCGTTACGCATCAGTTCGTTGATGCTGCGCATCGTCGCGTAGTAGGCGCCAATCGAAACATAAGCAAAAAGCAGCAACAACAGTAAGGCCACGGCAATGCTCATGCGCAAATTGCGCTGCGCGTTGTCGATCCGGCGCTGCACGAGCTGCTCAAGCGACGGCAGAAGAACCTCGAACATCTGCTTGTAGCCCTTGTCGATCGCTGCCGTGGTCAATGCAAAATAATCACTGGCAGGGGTCGCAAAGGTTCCCATAAAGAGGTCTTCAACGACAATTTTTGACACCTGATCGCTGGCTTCAACCATGTCCCGGGTTGCACCATCCAGCGCCGGCTTCATTGCGGGGTTGTAGCGCGAAGTCTTTTCCAGGTTCAGACGCAAGGCTTTGACCGACGTGCGGAGTTCAGCAAGCAAGCTGGTCATGTCAACCTGCTGCTGCTGCACGATCTGTTTCTTGGTCAGCACGCCGGTACCGCTCGCGCGCAACTTGCCGAGCCGCTCCAGCGCGACCGGTAGCTTGACCAGCGCCGTATCGACCAGATACATCGAGTCGATGTCCGGGTCGTTGGTCAGCGTGAATTCGTCGGCGACCAGCGCCTGGAAGGTCAGTATGTCCTCGACCAGGCGACCGTGCGCTGCCAAGCTTTCGGTCGACGTCCAGCTCAGCCCGTCCTTGACGATACTGTCCCAGTCGGCGAGGATCTTTTTCCATGCCTCACTTGCCAGCAGGACGGGCAGCAATTTCGGTTCGACCGCCTTGATCGCCGCTACGACGTCAGTCTCCTTGGCGGCACGCTTGTCCCGCATGGCCTCGTTGCCGTTGATCAGTGCGGCGGACATGCCGCGGTGCTGTTGCAGATGCTGCACCATACGCGCCATCGGTTTGACTGCTTCGATCCCGGCCAGCTCCTGCTGCGAGCTGCGGATCACCTTGTCGAGGCTGTTGTACAGACCGAACAGCAGCAAGGCGATGGCGGCCAGCGCCAGGACGCCCATCAAAGCGAATTTCCGAGAGTAGCCCAGACGGTTCATCAGGGCGATGGCGGGGGCGAACAGTACCTGCATTTTGATTCTCCAAGTGGCGTCGTGCCGTTTTTTTTGTGTGCAGCCTGCCGGGGAAACCCTCGGGACGATTACTTCAGACAGGCGAGAGATTACCGTCCAGACGGCCATCGCGCAATGTCAGCACGCGCTCGGCGCGCGCCGCAAGGTCGAGGTCGTGCGTGACGATCACGAAACTCGTCTGACGCGAACGGTTGAGCGCCAGCATCAGCTCAAAAACTGCTTCGGCAGTTCGACCGTCGAGGTTGCCCGTCGGCTCGTCGGCCAGCACGCAGGCCGGCTCGGTGACCAGTGCGCGGGCCATCGCCGCGCGCTGGCGCTCGCCGCCGGAGAGCTCCGACGGCGTGTGCTGCAGCCGGTGCGCCAGACCGACATCGGCGAGCACCGCCGCCGCGCGTTCTTCGGCCTCGGCTTTCGGCATGCGCCGAATCAGGAGCGGCATGGCCACATTTTCCAGCGCCGTGAATTCGGGCAGCAGATGATGAAACTGATAGACAAAGCCGAGATGGCGGTTGCGCAGCACGCCGCGCTCGGCGTCGCTGACGCCGCCGCTTTCGCCAATTTCACGGCCCATCAGCTGCACCTTGCCGCTACTCGCCGAATCCAGGCCGCCGAGCAGATGCAGCAGCGTGCTCTTGCCGGAGCCCGACGCGCCGACGATCGCCAGGCGCTCGCCGGCCCGAATCTCCAGATCAACGCCGAGCAGCACCGGCACGTCAGTATCGCCCTGCCGGTAAATCTTGCTCAGCCCCTGGCACGACAAAACCACATTACTCATAGCGCAGCGCCTCCGCCGGATTGACGCGCGAAGCGCGCCAGCTCGGATAAATTGTCGCCACCAGCGCCAGCACGAAGGCGACGCCGGTAATCGTCGTCACGTCGCTCCACTGCAGTTCGGACGGCAGATTGGAGATGTAATAGACCTCCTTGGCAAGAAACTGCGTGCCAAGCAGACGCTCGATGAACGGCACCACGACATCGACATTGAGCGCCAGCGTGACGCCGCCGGCGATGCCCATACCGAGGCCGATGAAGCCGATCAGCGCGCCCTGCACCATGAAGATCGCCATGATGCTGCCCGGACTGGCGCCGAGCGTGCGCAGGATGGCGATGTCGGCCTGCTTGTCGGTGACCGCCATGACCAGCGTCGACACGATGTTGAAAGCGGCCACGGCGACGATCAGCGAGAGGATGATGAACATCATGTTCTTCTCGATCTGCACGGCGCGGAAGAAATTGGCATGGCTGCGCGTCCAGTCGCTGATGAACGCCTCGGCATCGATGCGCCCGACCAGCTCGCGTGAGACACGCGGCGCCTTGAACAGGTCGTCGAGCTTGAGGCGCACGCCGGAAACGCGGTCGCCCATGCGGTAAAGCTTTTGCGCGTCTTCCATGCGGATCAGCGCCAGGCCGTTGTCGTACTCGAACATGCCGACCTCGAACAGGCCGACGACGGTAAAGCTTTTCAGACGCGGCACGACGCCGGCCGGCGTGACCGAGCCCTGCGGCGCGATCAGCGTCACCTTGTCGCCGACAAAAACGCCGAGTGCGCGCGCCAGCTCGCTGCCGAGGATGATGTTGAACGAATCCGGCGTCAGCAGATCGAGACTGCCGCTCTTCATGTGCGGACGGAAATCGGCGACTTTGTCTTCCTGCACCGGCAGGATGCCGCGCACCAGCGCACCGCGCACCGACTGCCCGTAGGAGAGCATGCCCTGCGCCTGCACGAAAGGCGCCGTGGCGATCACCTGCGGATGCTTCGCCGCCTGCCCGGCAATCTGCTCCCAGCGCGCCATTTCACCATTGGCACCGCTGATCTGCACGTGCGAAACAACGGCCAGAATCCGGTCACGCAGCTCGGTCTGAAAGCCATTCATCACCGACAGCACGACGATCAGCGCAGTCACACCGAGCGCGATGCCGCCCATCGAGATCAGCGAAATGAAGGAAATAAAGTGATTGCGCCGTTTGGCGCGCGTATAGCGCAGGCCGATCAGCAGTTCGTAAGGCAGGGCCATCGGCAAGGGAAACTCAGGTAAGGGTTGAGGGGATCAGGGTAATCGCATTTGGCCGAAAACCCGTAACAAAGAAACATTGCGAAGGGATTTAAAAGGGGGGGCGAGCAATATCAATCAAAAGTTCAACTGCTCGATTTCCAGCCCGAGCGCTGCCGCCAGCTTGGCCAGGGTCACCTTGCGCGGCCGTTTGACGGCCTCCATCTGCGCGTAGGCTGATTGCGTGACGCCCATCCGGGCCGCCACTTCGGCTTGCGTCAGGCGCAAATATTCGCGCCAGGCCTTGACGGGCGTCATGCCGCCGTCAAACGTCATGCCGACCACATCATTCGGGACGGTTCCCGGCGTGAATCCACCACGCATGCGCCGAAACTGGGCATACGGCACCACGACGAAAGCCGGCTTGCCATCTTCGCCCAGAATCGTCTGAAAATCAGTACGTACGTTCATCGCGTTTCCTCACTTCCTCGATGCTGACGATGCAAGCTTCGCCACCCTCAAAATCAAAAAGCACCCGGTAATCGCCCACTCGCAGCCGATAGCCGACACCCTGATTCGTCAGCGCCTTGACGTTGCGCGCCCTGGTCAGATCGATCAACTCCTCATTGACGCTCCGGCGGATCGCCGCGCCCGCCTGCGCCGGAATCTTGCGCATCTGCTTCAAGGCCTTCGGCTTCCACTGGATCTCGTTCATCGCTCTAATTATAAGTATTTAATAAGCATCGTCAACGTAAAGCCTTACGCCACTATGGTACACTTTTCCGGCTATTCATTCCCTCCCCGACCCGTCAAGGCCCCATGCAGCTCACCCTCCTCGTCCCCGAACTGATCTGGCCCGAACCCGATGACCGCGACACCCTCGACGCCCTCGCCTGCCCGGCGCTGAACACGCTGCTCGCGCGCAGCCGGCTCACGCGGCGCGCGCCGCAGTCGCTCGAAGCGACGCTGACCGACGCCTTCGGCCTGCCGGAAGGCGCGCCCTACGGCGCTTTGCGCCTGCTCGGCGAGAGCGCGGCGCCGGCCGGCCTGGCCGCCGATGCCTGCTGGCTGTGCGCCGACCCGGTGCATCTGCGCTTTCAGCAGAATCAGCTGATTCTCGCCGACAGCGGCAGTTTCGGCATCGAACTCGACGAGGCGCAGGCGATTGCCGGCGCGCTCAACGCGCATTTTTCCGGCGTCGGCAATTTCCATGTCGCCGCCGCCGAGCGCTGGTATCTGCAGCTTGCTGCGACGAGCGGGCTTGACCAAATTGACGTGCCGCCGCTGTCGGCCATCGCCGGCCGCCGCGTCGAACAGCAGCTGCCGGCGACGCCGCAGACGGCGAAGCTGCGCCGCCTGCTCAACGAGGCGCAGATGGTTCTGCACGAGCACCCGGCGAATGCGCTACGTGAGCGCGCCGGTCGCCTGCCGATCAACAGCCTGTGGCTGTGGGGCGCCGGCGCGTTGCCGGCGCGCATGGACAGAAAATTCTCTGCCGTCTGGAGCGGCAACCCGCTGGCGCTCGGGCTGGGCCGCGCGGCCGGTGTGCTGGCGCAGGCCGTGCCGCACGACGCCGCGACGCTGCTCGCCGGTCGCGCGGCGGGCGGCCATCACCTGGTCGTCCTCGACGAGCTACTCGGCCCGGTGCAGTACCAGGACGGCGAAGCCTACCGCGCCGCCCTGCTGGCGCTCGAAGAACGCTGGTTCGCGCCGCTGCAGAAGGCGCTGGCTAGCGGCAAACTGACGCAACTGCGTATCGAAGCGTCGACGGCTTACGGCGCGCTGACCTGGGAGAGCGGCCGCGGCGACCAGTGGAAGCTGTGGCGCCGCGCACAGCCGCTGGCCAGCGTCGCGCTGCAACTGGCAACGGGCGCCGCATGACCCGGCTTCTCACCCGCAAGGTTGCGCCGCGCGTGCAATGGCAGCTTGAGCAGCAAGGGCTGCACCCGCTGCTCGCGCGCATCTACGCCGCACGCGGCATCCAGACGAAGAGCGAGCTCGATTACGAACTGAAGTCGCTGCTGCCGCCGGCACTGCTCACCAATACCGCGCAAGCCGCCGTGCTGCTTGCCGACGCCATCGAGGCCGAGGCGAAGATCCTGATCGTCGCCGACTACGACTGCGACGGCGCCACCGCCTGCGCGGTCGGCATCCGCGCGCTGCGAGCGATGGCCGGTAACGCGGGCGCGACGGTCGATTACCTGGTGCCGAACCGCTTCACCTACGGCTATGGTTTATCGCCGGAAATCGTCGACCTCGCCGCGACGATGCACCCCGACCTGATCGTCACCGTCGACAACGGCATCGCCAGCATCGAGGGCGTCGCGCGCGCCAGCGAGCTCGGCATCGCGACGCTGATCACCGACCACCACCTGCCCGCCGAGCAGCTGCCGGCGGCCGACTGCATCGTCAATCCGAACCAGCCGGGCTGCGACTTCCCGAGCAAATGCATGGCCGGCGTCGGCGTCATGTTCTACGTCATGCTGGCGCTGCGCGCCGAACTGCGCCAGCGCGGCTGGTTTAATGACAACCGCAAGGAACCCAACCTCGGCGCGCTGCTCGACCTCGTCGCGCTCGGCACGGTGGCCGACGTCGTCAAGCTCGACCGCAACAACCGCATCCTCGTCAGCCAGGGCTTGCAGCGCATGCGCGACGGCAAGCTGACGCCGGGCCTCGCGGCCATTTTCCGCGCCGCCGGGCGCGACCCGAGGCAGGCGTCGAGCTTCGACATGGGCTTCATGATCGGCCCGCGCCTCAATGCCGCCGGGCGCCTCTCGGACATGTCGCTTGGCATCGAGTGCCTGATCACCGACGACGCTGCGCGCGCCATGAACATCGCGCAACAACTCGACGCGCTGAACCGCGAACGGCGCGAAATCGAATCGGGCATGCAGGATCAAGCGCTGGTCCACCTCGAAACGCTGGAGACAACTGACAAATCTGGCGTTGCCTTATTCGACGCCGACTGGCATCAAGGCGTCGTTGGCATTCTCGCCTCGCGCATCAAGGAGAAGCTGCACCGCCCGGTGTTCGCCTTCGCGCGCGGCGAAAACGATGAAATCAAGGGCTCCGGCCGCTCGATCCCCGGCCTGCACCTGCGCGATGCGCTCGATCTCATCTCGAAGCGCGCGCCCGGCCTGCTGCTGCGGTTTGGCGGCCACGCCATGGCCGCCGGCGTGACGATGCGCGAAGCCGACTTCCCGCGCTTTCGCGAACTTTTCGCGCAGGTCGCCGACGAGCTGCTGTCGCCGGCCGACCTGACGCGCACGCTGGAAACCGACGGCGGGCTGGAGTCCGCCTACTTCTCGATCAATACGGTGCGCCTGCTGGAGGCCGAAGTCTGGGGCCAGGGCTTCCCGGCGCCGATCTTCGAAGACGAGTTCATCGTCGAAAGCCAGCGCATCCTCAAGGACAAGCACCTGAAGATGCGGCTGCGCAAAGGCGAACAGCGCCTCGACGCGATCCAGTTCAACTTCAGCGAAGCCCCCGGCAACACCATGCGCGCCGCCTACCGTCTGGCGATCAACGACTACAACGGCGTGCAGACGCCGCAGCTGATGATCGAGCATATTGTGTCGAAGGCGGGTTGAGCAGGCGGCGTGATCAACTGCACAGCAGTGTTTGAGATTTCGGTAAAAACTCTCATGGGGTCCAGCCGCGTCCAGATAGACTTGTCGTGGAGCTTCTTATACTGCGTCTGCTCGACGCTATAGTGTCATGGACTTCCTCTTTCGTGGTTTTGATGTGATCTCGAAATCTCATCATGGCACTCGTTGGCGTTTGCGGCTTCCGCCGCGGCCTCGGGACGGGGAAGTCCCTTACATTCGTTAGGTTTCGAGTAAGGCGGAACGGAGG
>JBIKLY010000065.1:0-20668 GCA_044359525.1 Rhodocyclaceae bacterium
CGATCCGAAGGCGCTCGACAAGACCTACTCGAAGCGCGGCGGTTTCCTGCCGGCGGTCGACTTCGATCCGCTTGAATTCGGCGTGCCGCCGAGCATCGTTCCGGCCACCGATTCGGCGCAAATCCTGGCGCTGATCGTCGCGCAGAAGGTGCTGGAAGATGCGGCGCAGGGGCAGTTCTCGACGATGGACCGCGAGCGGATCAGCGTGCTGCTCGGTGTGACTTCGGCGCAGGAACTGCTCGGCAATATGGTCAGCCGGCTGCAGAAGCCGATCTGGCTGAAGGCACTGCGCGACAGCGGCATTCCCGAATCCGAAGCGCAGGAAATCTGCGGCCGCATCGCCGCCAGCTACACGCCGTGGCAGGAATCGTCTTTCCCCGGCCTGCTCGGCAACGTGGTCGCCGGCCGTATCGCCAACCGCTTCGACCTGCGCGGTACCAACGCGGTGACCGACGCGGCGTGCGCCAGCTCGCTGGCTGCTGTCTCGATGGGCATCAACGAACTGCAGCTCGGGCTGTCGGACCTCGTCATCACCGGCGGCGTCGATGCGATGAACGACATTTTCATGTACCTGTGCTTCAGCAAGACGCCGGCGCTTTCGCCGACCGGCGATTGCCGCCCGTTCTCCGATGCCGCTGACGGCACGTTGCTCGGCGAAGGCATTGCGATGATGGCCATGAAGCGTCTCGATGACGCAGAACGCGACGGCGACCGCGTCTATGCCGTGATTCGTGGCATCGGCACGGCGTCCGACGGGCGCGCCAACAGCGTTTATGCGCCGCTGCCCGAAGGCCAGGCACGTTCGCTGCGTCGCACCTACGAAGTGGCCGGTTTCGGCCCGGAGACCGTTGAGCTGGTCGAAGCGCACGGCACCGGCACCAAGGCCGGCGACGCCGCTGAATTCGCCGGGCTGAAGCTCGCTTTCGGCGGTGCGCGTGAAGACAATCAGTGGTGCGCGCTTGGCACCGTTAAATCGCAGATCGGCCACACCAAGGCTTCAGCTGGCGCGGCCGGCATGTTCAAGGCAATCATGGCGCTGCATCACAAGGTGCTGCCGCCGACGATCAAGGTCGAGCGCCCGAACCCCAAGCTTGAAATCGAGAAAAGCCCTTTTTATCTGAACACCCAGCGTCGCCCGTGGATTCGCGACAACAAGCATCCGCGCCGCGCCTCGGTATCGAGTTTCGGCTTTGGCGGCAGCAATTTCCACGTCACGCTTGAGGAATATATTCCTTCGGTCGATACCGGCAAGTTCGCCTGGCGTCTGCGCACCGTTCCTACCGAACTGGTGCTGCTCAGCGCCGCCAGCCCGGCGGAACTGGTCGCCAAGTGCCGCGCACTGGCCGGTGGCAAAAAGGAACTTTGCCACGTGGCGCGCGAGACGCAGCTTGCCTTCTCGGTCAATGACGCAGCGCGCCTGGCGGTAATCGCCGCCAATCTCGGCGAACTCACCGAAAAACTGACGCAGGCCGCCGCAACCATTGAGAAGGCGCCGGGTACGGCGTATTCCAGCCCGACCGGCGTGCATTTCGCCAGTGGTGTTGCCGATGCTGGCCAGCTGGCTTTCCTCTTCCCCGGTCAGGGCAGCCAGTACGTCGGCATGGGCGCCGAGGCGGCGATGGCTTTCGACGTTGCACGCAAGGCGTGGGACGATGCGGCCAACCTGCCGTTCGACGGCGAGCGTCTGCATGACGTGGTCTTTCCGAAGCCGGTATTCAGCGACGCCGACCGCGATGCGCAACAGAAAAAGCTGACCGCCACCGAGTGGGCGCAGCCGGCGCTTGGCGTGCATAGCCAGTCGCTGGCTAACGTGCTGCATGCGGTTGGCGTGCATCCGGCCTGCGTTGCGGGTCACAGCTTCGGCGAGGTTTCGGCGCTGCATGAAGCCGGTGTCATCGACGCGCAAAGTCTGCTCAAAGTCGCACGTCGGCGCGGCGAACTGATGCGTGATGCATCGGCGATTCCGGGCGCGATGACCGCCGTTGCCAAATCGATCGACGAAGTGCGCGCCGCGCTTGTCGAGAGCGGCGCCAATGTCGTCGTTGCCAATCACAACTCGCCGACCCAGGTCGTCCTTTCGGGCTCGGTTGAAGAAATCACCAAGGTCGAAGCAGCATTCGCCGCCCAGGGGATAACGGCCAAGCGCCTGCCGGTGGCGACCGCTTTCCACAGCCCGCTGGTTGCCGGTTCAAGTGCGCCGTTTGGCGAGTTCCTGCAGGACGTGAAGTTCAGTGCGCCGCAGCTCGACGTTTATAGCAACGCTACCGCCGCGACCTACGGCAAAAAAGCGCCGGCGATCCGCGAACAGCTCGCCGCGCAACTCGCGCAATCGGTGCGCTTCGTCGAACAGATCGAAGCCATGTACGCACGTGGCGTGCGCACTTTTGTTGAAGTCGGCGCCGGTAGCGTGCTGACCGAGCTGGTTGGCCGCATCCTCGGCGACCGCCCGCACCGTGCGATCAACCTCGACCGCAAGGGCAAGAACGGCGTCACGATATTGCAGGAAGGCCTTGGCCGTCTTGCGCTGGCCGGTGTGGCGATTGATTTTGCGCCGCTCTGGGCGCAGTTTGCCCCGCTCTCCGACAAGCCGGTGAAGAAGCCGGCAATGACCATGCCGATGCTCGGCGCCAACGCCGGCCGGCCTTATCCGCCGCCGGGTGGTGCGAAGGATCTGCCGCCACCCAATCCGCCGCGCGCGCTGCCGGCACCGGTGATCATTCGTGAAACGGTGACGGTGAACGTTCCCGCCGTGGCTGCGGCCCCGGCTTCGGCTCCGGTTATGCAGTCGGCGCCGGTCGTTACGAGCGTCGCCCCCGAGGCGCATCTGGCCTGGGTGCAGGCTTTCCAGGAAACACAGCGGCAGACCGCCGAGGCGCATGCCGCTTACCAGCGTTCGATGGCCGACAGCCACATGGCTTTCCTGAAGAGCGCCGAGTCATCGTTTGCCGGTCTCGGCGCGCTGCTCGGTGGCGCTGCGCCTGCGCAATACATCGCTCCGCCTGTTCATGCTCCTGTTCAATATGCCGCTGCACCCGCAGCGTTGCCCGTTGCTGCACCGCTTGCCGCACAGGTGGCCGCGCCCGCTCCGGCACCGGTTCAGATCGCCGCACCCGCCGTTGTTGCACCCGTTGTTGTGCCCGCCGTTATCCCTGCTGCCGCTGCGCCGACGCTCGATCTTGAAGCGCTGATGATGACCATCGTCGCCGAAAAGACCGGCTACCCGCAGGAAATGCTCAGCGCCGAAATGGAGCTCGAAGCCGACCTCGGCATCGACAGCATCAAGCGCGTCGAAATCCTCTCGGCGATGCGTGAACGTGCGCCCAGCCTGCCCGAAGTGAAGCCGACCGAACTCGCCACCCTGCGCACACTCGGCCAAATCGTCGAGCACATGCGTGCGGCCGGCGGTGCTGCCTTCGCCGCTGTTGCCAGCACGCCGCCGGTTGCCGATGCTGCTCTTTCAGTTGCCTCGCAGGCCGCACCAGTGCTTGATCTTGAGGCGTTGATGATGACCATCGTCGCCGAGAAAACCGGTTACCCGCAGGAAATGCTCAGCGCCGAAATGGAGCTCGAAGCCGACCTCGGCATCGACAGCATCAAGCGCGTTGAAATCCTCTCGGCGATGCGCGAACGCGCGCCGAACCTGCCGGAAGTGAAACCGACCGAACTCGCCACCCTGCGCACGCTTGGCCAGATCGTCGAGCACATGCGTGCGGCCGGCGGTGCCGAGTTTGCCGCTGTTTCCGCCGCTCCGGCCGCTGCCTTGCAGGCCTCGCCAGTGCTTGATCTTGAAGCATTGATGATGAGTATCGTGGCCGAAAAAACCGGCTACCCGCAGGAAATGCTCAGCGCGCACATGGAGCTTGAAGCCGACCTCGGTATCGACAGCATCAAGCGTGTCGAGATTCTTTCAGCAATGCGCGAACGCGCGCCGAATCTGCCGGAAGTTAAACCGACCGAACTCGCTACCCTGCGTACGCTCGGCCAGATCGTTGAGCACATGCGTGCCGCCGGCGGTGCCGAATTTTCTGCCGTTGCCAGCGCTGCACCTGCTGCCCTGCAGGCCGCGCCAGCGCTTGATCTTGAAGCGCTGATGATGACCATCGTTGCCGAAAAAACCGGCTATCCGAAAGAGATGCTCAGCGCGCAAATGGAACTCGAAGCCGACCTCGGCATCGACAGCATCAAGCGCGTCGAGATTCTTTCGGCAATGCGCGAACGCGCGCCCAACCTGCCGGAAGTCAAACCGGCCGAACTGGCTACGCTGCGTACGCTCGGCCAAATCGTCGACCACATGCGTGCCGCTGGCGGTGCCGAGTTCGCCGCACCGGTTGCCGCAGCACCGACCGTAGCCCTGCAGGCCTCACCAGTGCTTGATCTTGAAGCATTGATGATGAGCATCGTGGCCGAGAAAACCGGTTATCCGCAGGAAATGCTCGGCGTGCATATGGAGCTCGAAGCCGACCTCGGTATCGACAGCATCAAGCGCGTCGAGATTCTTTCGGCGATGCGTGAGCGCGCGCCGAACCTGCCGGAAGTCAAACCGGCCGAACTGGCTACGCTGCGTACGCTCGGCCAGATCATCGACCACATGCGTGCTACCGGCCAGCCGGCTGCGGCTGCAGTTGCAACTGCAGCCACTGCGGCAACTGCCACTGCAGCGGCTACCCCGCAAGCCGGCGTCGAACGCTTCGCCGTGCGCGAAGTGCCGGCCAGCGCGGTCGATATGGCGCTTTCAGGCATCCTCGGCGCGCAGCGTCTGGTGGTGACCGAGGATGGTGCCGGCGTTGCTGCCGCGCTGGTCGCGAGTCTGGCGAAAAATGGCGTCAAGGCCAGCGTCGTCGCGAGCGTGCCGGCCGATGCCGATGCGGTTGTTTTTCTCGGCGGCCTGCGTGCCGTGAAGAATGTCGATGAGGCGGTCGCGGTGAATCGCGAAGCCTTCCGTGCCAGCCGTGCGGTTGCTGCACGCATGACTGCTGAAGGTGGTGCCTTCGTTACCGTGCAGGATACCGGCGGTGATTTCGGCCTGTCCGGCAGCGACGCGACGCGTGCCTTCCTGGGCGGCGTCAGCGCGCTGGCGCGCACGGCGGCGCTTGAATGGCCGAAGGCGGCGGTCAAGGCCATCGACCTTGAGCGTGGAACCGGCAAGAAGGCGCGTGACGCCGGCGCGCTGGCTGAAGTCATTGTGGCCGAACTGCTGCATGGCGGCATTACGCTGGAAGTCGGCCTGCACGCCGACGGACGACGCACGACACTGGCTTCGGTACAGACCGAATCGCCGAACGCTGCTGCCGATAACATCGACAGTCGTTCGATCGTCGTCGCTTCCGGCGGTGCTCGTGGCGTTACGGCTGAAGCCCTGCTCGCTCTGGCGAAAGCCAGACAGCCGCGTATCGTGCTGCTTGGCCGCACTGTACTTGCTGATGAAGCCGAAGCGCTGCGCAGCATCAGCGACGATGCCGGTCTGAAACGCGCGCTGCTGCAGCGCGCGCAGGCCGAAGGGCGAAAGCCGACGCCGTCCGAGTTGAACGGTCAGCTGTCGACGCTGCTCGCGCTGCGCGAAATCCGTGCCACGCAGGCGGCGCTCAAGGCCGCCGGTTCCGAGTCGCGTTACATCGCGGTCGATGTCTCCGACGCGGCAGCACTGTCCGCCGCACTGGATGCCGTGCGCAAGGAATGGGGCCCGATCACCGCCGTCGTGCATGGCGCCGGCGTCCTGGCCGACAAGCGCATCGAGGAGAAGACCGACGAGCAGTTCGACCGCGTCTTCGACACCAAGGTCAGCGGTCTGCGCGCCTTGCTCGCCGCTACTGAAAAAGATCCACTCAGCGCACTCTGTATTTTCTCATCGGTCGCCGCGCGTACCGGCAATCTCGGGCAGTGCGATTACGCGATGGCCAACGAGGTGCTCAACCTGGTCGCCTGTGCCGAGCGCGCGCGTCGGGGTGACGCCTGCGTCGTGCGTGCCATCGGCTGGGGGCCCTGGGAAGGCGGCATGGTGACGCCGAGCCTGAAGAGCCACTTCCAGCAGATGGGCGTCGCCCTGATTCCGCTGGCGATTGGCGCACAACGCTTTGTCGACGAACTGACCGGCCGCAGCGATGACGTCACCGTCGTCGTCGGCGGCGCGCAGGGCGATGGCGCCCTCGGCGCCAGCGTGACGCCGCAGGCGATGGTCGAAGTGAGCGTCAATCATGCCTCGCATCCGTATCTCGCCGATCACGCCATTGCCGGCGTGCCGGTGGTGCCGATGGTGCTGGCGGTCGAGTGGTTCCTGCGCGCGGCACGTGCCTGCCGTCCCGACCTCGTTCCGTCGGCGGTCAAACAGGTCAAGGTCTTGCGCGGCATCAAGCTGGAAAACTTTGCCGGGGCGGGTGATCGCTTCGTGGTCAGCGCGCATCTGCTGTCGAACGGATCGGGCGCGCAGATCGGCGTCGAACTGCGCGGCAGGAACAACGTATTGCATTACAGCGCGACGGTCGGCATGACCGAAGTCGCCGTCGTGGCACCGGCCAGCGAAGTGGCGCCCACCCTTGATGCGTGGACGCAGGATGCGGTGTACGACGGTCATGTGCTGTTCCACGGGCCGAGCTTCCAGGTCATCGACTCGGTGCAGGGTGTTTCGCGCGACGGCATCGTCGGCATGCTTTCGGGTACGCAGAAGTCGGCGTGGCCCGGTAAGGCATGGCGCAGCGACGCTGCCGCGATGGACGGCGGTCTGCAGCTGGCCTTGCTCTGGTCGCAACATGTGCTTGGCGGCGCCGTGCTGCCGATGGCGATGGGCGAATATCGCAGCTACCGCGATGGTCTGACGGATGGGCCGGTGCAGGGCATTGTTTACGGTCGCAAGATTCACGATGCACGCACCGTGAGCGACATCGCTTTCACCGATGCCAGCGGCCGGATGGTTGCCGAACTGATCGGTGTCGAGACGGTGCTTCGCCCTGGTGAAACGAATGCTGCCGTAGCACTCGCGTGAGCCCGAAAAACGCGGTGATTTACCGCAAAGGCGCAAAGGGCGCAAAGGGCCGCAAAGAAGAGCAAACAGGAATAAGCCTCGCTGTACGTAGGCTTTTTGTCTTCCTTTGCGACCTTCGCGTCTTCGCGCCTTTGCGGTGAGGTTTTTAGAATGAAGAATACGCAAATGCGTTTTGAGCCGATAGCGATTGTCGGCCAGTCTTGCACGCTGCCCGGCGCGCTCTCCCCCGAGGCGCTATGGGGCAACGTGCTGGCTGGCAAGAGCAGCATTTCAACGGTGCCCGCCGAGCGCTGGGGGCTGCCGCAGGCCAGCGTAATGGGCACCGTTGCGCAATCGGCCGACCGTAGCTGGTCGGATGTCGGTGGCTACGTTAGCGGCTTTCAGTTCGACGCGACGGGAACGGCGATTCCGGCCGAGGAACTGCAGGCGCTTGATCCGCTGTTCCAGCTCACGGTGCAGGGTGTGCGCGAGGCATTGCACAGCGCGGGGCTAAGCGGGTCATTGAACGCCACGGGCCTCGTACTCGGCAACCTCTCGTTTCCTTCAGCGGCGATGGCACGCTTTGCCGAAAGCGTCTGGTTGGAAAAAACGCCCCGTCCGCACGCGAAGAATCGTTTCAACTCGGGCCTTCCGGCGCATCTGGCGGCGCGTGCGCTGGGCCTCGGCGGCGGTGCCTTTGCGCTCGACGCGGCCTGTGCCTCGTCGCTCTACGCGATCAAGCTGGCCTGTGATCGCCTGCATGACCGCAGCGCCGATGTGATGGTTGCCGGCGCGGTCAATCAGGCCGACGACCTGTTCATTCACGTCGGTTTCTGCGCGCTCTCGGCGCTGAGCAAGACCGGCCAGAGCCGGCCTTTTCACCGCGATGCCGATGGACTGGTGCCGGCCGAGGGCGCCGGCTTTGTCGTTCTTGAACGGCTGTCCGACGCGCTCAAGGCCGGACGCAAGATACTCGGTGTGATTCGTGGCGTTGGCCTGTCGAACGACGGGCGCGGCCGCGGCCTGCTCGCGCCCTCGGAAGAAGGGCAGGAGCGGGCGCTGCGTCTGGCCTACGAACAAGCTGGTTTGCAGCCTTCCGACATCGGTCTCGTTGAATGCCACGCCACCGGTACGCCGGTGGGCGATGCAACGGAATTGCGCAGCATGTCGCGCGTGTTTGCCGGGTGCTCGGATGTGCCGATTGGTTCGCTCAAATCGAATCTCGGCCACCTGATTACTGCGGCGGGTGTGGCCGGGCTGATCAAGGTGATCGCCGCGATGGCGCACGGCAAGAAGCCGCCGACACTGAATATCGATCAGCCCAATGACGCACTGGCCGGGACGCCGTTCCGCCTGCTGCGCGAAGCCGAGGCATGGACCGGGCCGAAGCGCGCCGGGATCAGTGCGTTTGGCTTTGGTGGCAACAACGCGCATCTGATTGTCGAGTCGCTTGAAGAAACGCTGAAAGACGCTGCGGCGAGCGCTTTTTCTGCAGCGCCGGCAGCGGACGCCGTCATCGCCATCGTCGGCGTTGGTGCGCGCGTCGGGCGTGGCGACGATGCCGGCGATTTCGCCCAAGACCTGCTGACCGGCACGGCCTCGTCCGAGGCGCGGCAGACCGTCGCCGTGGCGCTCGAAGGCCTGCGCTTTCCGCCGAACGATCTGCAGCAGTCGCTGGCGCAGCAGACCATGGTGCTCGAAGCCGCACGCGAAGCGGCGCTTGGTGTCAGCCTGCCGCGCGAGCGCACCGCAGTACTCGTCGGCATGGGTTGCGATGCCGAGGTTTCGCGCTACGGCGCGCGCTGGCGTCTGGCTAGCGAGAGCAGCGATCCTGCCTGGCTGGCCCGCGCCCGTGACGGCATTGTTCCCGTCCTGCAGTCGTCGGGCGTGGTCGGCACGATGCCGAACATTCCGGCCAACCGGATCAACAGCCAGCTCGATCTGGCCGGCCCGGCGTTCACCGTTTCCGCTGAAGAAGCCTCGGGCGTCACCGCGCTGCATCTGGCTGCACGCGCACTGCGTGCCGGCGAGATCGACGCGGCGCTGGTCGGTGCCGTCGACCTCTCGCACGAACCCGTGCATCTGGCTGCGCTGGCGACGCTCGGTCAGCGTACGACGCCGGGTGATGCCGCCGTCGTGCTGACGCTGAAGCGTCTGGCCGATGCGCGCCGCGATGGCGACCAGGTTTTCGCGACGCTCGACACCTCGACGACTGCCGCCAATCTGCAACTTGGCGACGCTGGCGCTGGTCTCGATCTGGCCGCCAGCTTCGGCAAGGCGCATGCCGCCAACGGCCTGCTGCACGTTGCCGCAGCCGCACTGGCGCTGCGTCACGGCGCACGGCCACAGGCCGGCGCTGCGGCGACGCCGTGGTTTGGCGAGCGGATCGCTGAAGTCTCGGTTTCGGTGCTTGAAGCGGCGCCGACCAGCACGCGTTTAAAAGGTGATGAAGGCGTAAGCCCGTGGCTGGCCGACGCCCCCGCCCGGCTGTATGTATTCTCCGGCGCGGATCAGGCCGGCGCACTGGCCGCGCTGCGCGCCGGGCGCGAGTCGTCGGCAGGGCCGGCACGCATCGTTCTGGTTGCCGCCAGCGCCAGTGAATTGGCGACGCGCAGCGAACAGGCGCGGCGCTGGCTGGCCGGCGGCGGTCCGGTTCCCGAAGGCGTCGCCTTCCGCGCCGCGCCGCTTGCCGGGCAGACCGCTTTTGTCTTTACCGGCGCGGCAGCGGCCTACCCCGGCATGGGGCGTGAGCTTGCGCTGGCGCTGCCGAAACAGGTCGCCGCCGTCGCTGCACGCTGCTCGGAAATGAAAGCCGCCACCGACTGGCTCTACGGGCCGGGTGACGGCAACCCGACGCATCCGCTCGACCAGTTGTGGGGCACCTCCTTCGTCTGCCAGCTGCACGCTGAAATCACGCGGCACTTGCTCGGGCTGAAGCCCGAAGCGACCATCGGTTATTCCTCCGGCGAGTCGAACGCGCTGTTTGCCATGGGCGCGTGGAACGATCTCGGCGAAATGATGAAGGCCAGCCGTGAAGGGTCGGCCTTTACCGAAGATCTGGTCGGTGCTTTTGCCGCGCCGCGCCGTGCGTGGCAGCGCCTTGGTCTGCCGGATGCAGCGACCGCGACCTGGGCGAGTTACGTTATTTCTGCGCCGCTAGCCGAGGTGAAAGCGGCGCTGGACGGGGAGCCGCTGGCGCACCTGACGATCATCAATACCGCCGAAGATTGCGTCATCGGCGGCGAAGCGGCAGCCTGTGAACGTGTTGTCCAGCGTCTCGGCAAGGAGCGCACGCTGCCGCTCGGCTACGACATGGCGGCGCACTGCCCCGAAGTCGAGGAAATCCGCGATGCGTGGTGGCAGCTGCATCACCGCAAGGTGAGCGATGTGCCGGGCGTCCGCTTCTACACCAACGCCACCAATACCTGGTTCACACCGACCTCCGCAGCGGCGGCTGATGCGATTACTGGCCAAGCCGTCGATACGCTCGATTTCACGCGCACCATCGAACAGGCGTGGGCCGACGGCATCCGCGTGTTCATCGAGCACGGCCCACGCGGTCTGTGCGGCGGCTGGATTCGCCGCATCCTCGGCGAGCGCGAGCATCTGGTGGTGTCGCTCGACATCGCCGGACGCTCGGGCGTGCGGCAGGTGCTCAACGCGGCGGCGTGGCTGCTTGCCGCCGGCGTCAAGGCCGACGTGGGCGCGCTCGAAGCCGAGATTGCGCGGGCCGCGCAAAAGAAACGCCCGACTGGCGCGCTGCTGACGCTGGCAGCGCATGCGGCGGCACCGAAAATTCCTGTTTATCAAAAAACTGCCGTCGCGCCCCGCGCAACGCCTGTTCAGGATGGCTCGCAAACGATGGCTCCAGCCCCCTATCTCGAACCGGTGCTGCAAGGCGCGGAGGTTCGTGTTGCCGCAGCCGTGCAGCCGCCCGTTCCGGTGGCCGTAGCAGTGGCTGTCCCAGTGCCAGCCCGGACGCTGGCAGCATTTACGACGCCCGTCGCGGTACACGCCGCAGTGCACGCAGAATCGCCGCCTTTACCGGTTCCTTCCTTCCTTGCGCAGCCCGTTGTGGCGCGCCCATCACAGGCCCCTCTCATGAACGACAACCTGTCCCGCTTCGTGGCCCAGCAGGCGCAGCTCGCCGCCGTCCATCAGGCGTACATCGCGCAGCAGGCGGCAGTGCACGAGCGTTTCCTGGCCCTGCAACAGTCGGCCGAAAACTCGTTGCGGCAAGCTTTTGGCAGCGTCGCACAGGGCTTGCCGGCAACGCTTGCGGTCGTGCAGCCGACACCCGCACCACTGTTGCAGCCAGCGCCGCCGGTTGTTGTTGCCCCGGTGCTGCCGCCGGCACCCGTTGCGGTTCAGCCGGTGGTGACTCCGCCGGCCGTCCGGCCAGCCCCGATTCAGTCGCCAGCGCCGCTTGTCAGCAGCCCGCAGCCACAACCCGTTGCCGTGGTCCAGCCAGCCCAGTCAGCCGTTCTCCCCGGACCGAAGTTCGACCGCGCACAGCTTGAAATCCTCGCCGGCGGCAAGATTTCGTCGGTCTTCGGCCCGCTGTTCGCCGGTCAGGACGGCTACGCGCGCCAGGTGCGCATGCCCGAGCCGCCGCTGCTGCTCGCCGACCGCGTCACCGGCATCGACGCCGTTGCCGGTTCGATGGGCAAGGGCACGCTGTGGACCGAAACCGACGTGCGCGCCGACAGCTGGTATCTCGACGACGAAGGTCGCATGCCGGCCGGCGTGATGATCGAGTCGGGGCAGGCCGACCTGCTGCTGATCAGCTGGCTCGGTATCGACTCGCTGAATCAGGGCGAGCGCGTCTATCGCCTGCTCGGCTGCGACCTGACCTACCGTGGCGGGCTGCCGGTGCCCGGCGATACGCTGTGCTACGACATCCACGTCGACGGCCACGCGACGCAGGGCGACGTTCGTCTGTTTTTCTTCCATTACGACTGCCAAGTGGACGGCAAGCCGCGCCTGTCGGTGCGCAACGGTCAGGCCGGTTTCTTCACCGACGATGAACTCGCCAACTCGGCCGGCGTGCTGTGGGATCCGGCGGAAGAAGTTCCTGCCGCCGCGCAGGTCGACGCCCCCGCCGTGCTGTGCACGAAAACGAAATTTTCCTCAAGCGAACTGCTCGCCTTCGCCTCGGGTCGCCCGTACGCGTGTTTCGGCGCCGGCTGGGAGACGACGCAGCCGCACGTGCGCTCGCCGCGCATCACCTCGGAGAAGATGCAGTTCCTGCACGAAGTCACCGAGTTCGATCCGCAGGGCGGCCCGTGGGGTCGTGGCTACCTGCGCGCCGAAACGCCGGTGACGCCCGACGACTGGTTCTTCAAGGGCCATTTCAAGAACGACCCGTGCATGCCCGGTACGCTGATGTTTGACGGCTGCCTGCAGGCCATGTCGATCTATCTCGCCGGCCTCGGTTTCACCATCGAGCGCGACGCCTGGCGTTTCGAGCCGGTGCCCGACACCAAGTATCCGATGCGCTGCCGTGGTCAGGTGACGCCGTTGAGCAAGCACCTGATCTACGAAGTCTTCGTTTCGTCGGTGCAGGCCGGGCCGATCCCGACCGTTTTTGCCGACCTGCTGTGCACGGTCGATGGCCGCAAGGCCTTCCACGCGCGTGGCGTCGGTCTGCAACTGGTTCCCGATTGGCCGCTGGAGCACTGGCAGCATCTGGCGCCGGCAGCGACGCAATTGACCGGCACGCCCGTACCGCTGCGCTCGCTGGCCGGGCTGGTCGATTACCGCGAGCCGAAGCCGGCGGCGACGGTCGACGGTTTTGCCTTCGATTACCACTCGCTGCTCGCCTGTGCCTGGGGGCCGCCATCGGCCGCTTTCGGTCCGTTCTACTCGCGTTTCGACGGCACGCGCCGCGCCGCGCGTCTGCCGGGACCGCCGTACCACTTCATGTCGCGCGTCGTCGGACTCGACGGCCCGCTCGGCGGCATGAAGTCGGGAACCGCAGTCGAAGTCGAATACGACGTTCCGGTCGAGCAGTGGTACTTCGAGCAGAACGGCAATCCGACGATGCCTTTCTGCGTCGTCATGGAAGCCGCGTTGCAGCCCTGCGGCTGGCTGGCGTCGTACGTCGGCAGCGCGCTGACTTCGGAAACCGACATGCTGTTCAGGAATCTGGACGGCACCGGCACGCTGTTGCAGGAAGTCTTCCCGAGCAGCGGCATCTTCCGCACCAAGGTGAAAATGCTTTCGGTGTCGCAGAGCGCCGGGATGATCATCGAGAATTTCGAGGTCGAATGTTTTGTTGGCGAACAGCGCGTTTTTGAGATGAAGACGGTGTTCGGCTTCTTCCCCAAGGAAGCGTTCGAGAATCAGGTCGGCCTGCCGGTATCGCCCGAGGAACGCGCCTGGATGGAAGCGCCGGCCGAACGAGTGATCGACCTCACGTCGCGTCCCGAGAAATACTGCGGCGGCGAACTGTGCCTGCCGGGGCCGATGCTGCTGATGCTCGACCGTGTGACTGGCTACTGGCCGGCCGGTGGGCCAAAGGGTCTGGGTGCCTTGCGTGGCGAGAAAAGCGTCGATGTCGACGAGTGGTTCTTCAAGGCCCACTTCTTCCAGGACCCGGTGCAGCCGGGCTCGCTCGGCGTCGAGGCGTTGTGCCAGTTGCTGCAGTTCTACATGCTGGAAACCGGCATGGGCGAAGGCATCAGCAATCCGCGTTTCGAGCCGCTGATGCTCGACAAGCCGGTGACCTGGAAATACCGTGGGCAGGTGGTGCCGAAGAACAGGATGATCGGCAGCGAGCTGCGGATCACCGAGGTCGGCGAGGATGAACACGGTCGTTTCGCCATCGCCGAAGGCTGGCTGTGGGTCGATGGCAAGCGGATTTATTACACCAAGAATCTGGGCATGCGCATCGTTGCAGGTACCGAGCCGACACCGCCGAAGACGTTGAAGGATGAGCAAGGCGAAGAAACGCTCGACCCGCAGCGCGATCACTGGCTGCTCGATCATTGCCCGACGTGGACGCTGCCGGCGCTGCCGATGATGTCGATGGTCGACCGGTTGGTCGCTGCGGCTGAAGCGTCGACCGGCATGAGCGTGAGCGCGCTGCACGACGTGCAGGTACATCGCTGGCTGCCGTTCTCGGGTGGACCGTTGCGCTTGCGTACCGAGGTCAGCGGCAGTGGCGACTCGCGCGACGTGACGCTACTGGCATGGCGTGAGTCGCCGAACGCGGCGCTGTCGCGTTTCGAGCCGGTGGCCAGCGGGCGGGTCGTACTGGGTGCTTTGGGCACAGGCCAGCCGCAGCCCAAACCATTTGCGCCGCTCAAGGGCTTGGTGGACGAAGCTGATCCCTACGCCTCGGGCGCGCTGTTTCACGGGCCTGCTTTCCAGTACCTGACCGCGCTGCAGGTTGGGCCAACGGGCTCATCAGCACTGCTGCAGGCCGGCAAGGGCAGCGTGCCGCGTGGCGCATTGCATCAGGGCCTGCTCGATGCAGCAACGCACGGCCTGCCACACGACGGCTTGGCGCGCTGGTCGGAACGTATCGCGAACGACGTGGTC
Source organism: Rhodocyclaceae bacterium (assembly GCA_044359525.1). Taxonomy (GTDB): domain Bacteria; phylum Pseudomonadota; class Gammaproteobacteria; order Burkholderiales; family Rhodocyclaceae; genus CAJBIL01. The sequence goes on from JBIKLY010000065.1 coordinate 14,501, forward strand.
GGCTATCCGTACCGGATCAAGCAACTGAATCGCTACGCTGCGCTGCCCGATTCCGGTGAGTTACGCGTCGAAGCGCGTTTTGCCGGCTTTGACGGCGAAGACCGCTTCCCGATGCTCGACGTGCAGTTGATCGACGCTAAAAAGGTGCTGCTCGACTTCCGTCTGGTCGAAGTCCTGTTGCCGCGTGGCCCGATTGGCGCCGCGCCGCGTGCGCAGCGGCGCAGCTTCCTGCGCGACCGCCAGTACGTTTCCGGCATCGCGTTGTCGACCTTCGACGGCACGACCACTGAACTGAGCGCGCAAGTGCTGCGCCAGAGCGACTGGCTGCCCGGCAACGTCGCCGAAATTTATAACGTGCCACCGGAGCAGCGCGCCGATCTGGTTGCCACAGTTGCGCAGAAGGAGCACGTCGCACGGCGCGCTTTCGTGCATGCCGCCAGCGTCAATGTTGAGCTGAGTGGCGCACGGGCCGCTGTCCGTCCGTTGCGCCTGCATCCGCTACAGGTAACGCGTGCCGGTGACGACGTGCGGGTCGTCGATGCGGCGCCGCCGGTGCAGGATCTCTCGGCGGTGCGCAGCTACTGGAGCAAACATTTCAGCGTTGGCGAATGGCCGGTCGAGGATCTGTACTACGGCCTCGTCGAGCGTTTCGTTGGTGACGTGGTGCTGGCCGATCCGGCCGGATTCGCCAGGGTGCAGGGACGCAGTTGCCTGTATCTGGCCAACCATCAGGTCGGTGTCGAATCGCTGCTCTTCAGCATGCTGATCTCGGCGCTTTCGAAAACGCCAACCGTGACGCTGGCCAAGGCCGAGCACCGTACCAGCTGGCTCGGAACGCTGATCGCGCATAACTTCTCCTACCCCGGCGTCATCGATCCGGGCGTCATTACCTTCTTCGACCGCGACGACAAGGAATCGCTGCTGCGCATCGTCGGCGAACTCGGCACGGCCATGAAGGAGCGCGGCAAGAGCGTCATGGTGCACGTCGAAGGCACGCGTTCGCTGGCCTGTCGCACGCCGGTCATGAAAATGAGCAGCACCTTCATCGACATGGCGCTGGCCATCAGCGCGCCGATCATCCCGGTGCGTCTGGTTGGCGGCCTGCCGGTGGCGCCGCTTGAGCAGCGCCTCGAATTCCCGCTCGGCTATGGCCGGCAGGATTACTGGCTGGGCAGCCCGCTATTCCCCGAGGATCTGGCCAAGCTGCCGCTCAAGGCCCGCAAGGACGTCGTGCTGGCGGCAATGAATACGCTGGGCCCCGAGTTGGCGAGCGAAACGTCGCTGCCGGGCGACGCCCGCTTTGCTGCCGAAGTCGAAGCCTGGCGGGCGCGTACCGGCGCTGGTGAGGAAGACGCGGTGTTGTTCACCACGCTGGCCGGCTTGCCGAATCCTGGCGCCGAGGTCAAGGCGCTGCTTGAAGGTGCACGCAGCGGCAAGCTGACGCTGAGCGCCGACGCCCGTTCGCAGTGGCTGGGGCGGCTCGCCAAACGCCTGTTCGGCCCGCACGGCCCGGCGGTTGAGGGTTTGCGCCAGTAGCATGAGTCGTTTGGTCACGCAGCTGTGGTGGGTGCGCCCGGAGGATTTTGAGGCCAGCCCTGCCGCGCTGGCGCTTCTCAACGCCGAGGAGCGCCAGCAGCATCAGCGTTACATCCCGCCGGCCAAGCGGCACGAGTATCTGGTAACCCGCGTACTGGTGCGCAGCGTGCTCGGTGAGGCACTCGGCATGGCGCCGGAAGCGCTGAAATTCATTGCCAACGAATGGGGACGCCCGGCGCTGGTGGCCGATTCATCTTTGGCGCCGCTTCATTTCAACGTTTCGCACACCGATGGGCTGGTTGTTTGTTTTGTATCCACAACGCATGAAGTCGGCGTCGACACCGAGCTGCTCTCGCGTGCGCCGCGATTGCTCGCGCTGGCGCCAAACGTTTTTGCGCCACAGGAGCTGAGCGATCTTGCGGCGCTGCCGGCCGATCAGCAGGCGCAGCGCGCAGTGCTGCTGTGGACCTTGAAAGAAAGCTACATCAAGGCCCGCGGCATGGGGCTGGCGCTGCCGCTTGACGGGTTTGCTTTTCGTTTTTCAGGCGACCGAATCAGTCTTGAAGTTCAACCTGCGCTGAACGATGACGGCGCACGCTGGCAGTTTCAGACGCAGATGCTCGGCCCGCATTGCGTCAGCATGGCGATGGCCTGCCCGGAGACATCACGAGTGACGGTTGAGGTACTTGAAGCGTTGCTTGCTTGATCTGACGGCCTTCTTTAGCACGGGTTTCGGCTTCGTTCATGGTTTTTTCGGCACCTTGCGCGGTGCAGCGCCAGCGGGCGGCAGAAAGTTTTCGCCGGTTACCACCGATTTGCCGGTCTTTGCCTCCAGTGCCCCGCGCGCCTGTTTGGCGATGGCGCCGCCCTTGCTTGCGGCCTCGCTGTTCTCGGCCATGCCGGTCGCCTCGTCGGTCTCGGCGATCTGCCGCGTCGATAGCTCGGCGAGTGCTGTGAAAATCAGCTCCGCTTCGCTCATGTGGTCGCGCAGGTTGTGGTCTTTCAACCCCTTCATCGTCTTGTGCGCCTTGACGCTGACGCCCGACCACTCCTGATGGATGATGTTGGTCAGGATGGCGAATTCCTCGCCTTGCCTGATGTCGTGATCGGCCCAGTAATCGCTCAGCTTGTTGCGCGTTTCCTGCCCGGTCATGCGTTGCTGAATCCACTTTTCGCTACGCCCGTGCTTCTGCCATGTTTCTCGCGCGCGGTCGAGCGAACGGCCGGGGTCCGCGATTTCCTGCATGCGCTCGTAGCCGACTTTGGCCAGCCACCGTTTGATCGGTTCGGCTTTCGGGCTGGGGACGGACTGCACCAGACGCAACAGGGTTTCGGCCGTGGCGACGTCCGAAAGACGCTGCTTTCCGTCCTCGGCAGTCATTTTCAACTGGTGACAAACTGTCACCAGTTGGCTGCCTTCCTTGCCCAGTCGCTCCTTCAGCTTGTTCCAGTACTTGCGCGCCGTTTGATAATCGGGTTGTTGGGTCAGTACCTGAATAATATCAACGACCGAGAACCACCAGATTTCAGCCTCCTCGTCATAGACGCGGCGGATGGCTTGGGATTCGAAAAGGGCAGGCTGGACTATCATGGCGAGATTCCTATAGCTGGTCGCGGAGCTTGGTGCAGGAGTGTGGGATTGACGCAGCCGGGCTCACCAGTTTTTCCTGGGGAATGGACTAAAAGTGTTGGGCTTTGGTCTTGTTCATGCTTGGCTTGGGTTTGCTCGCAACTTTACTGGAATAGAAGTGTCGGACAAAGGCGAAATTGCTGCCGTCATGCCAGCGCTCCGACGAAGGCGCCGTGGGTTGAGCCGGCGCGAACAGCGCGCATCTTCGTCAATCAATACTGAGCGAGCTTCGTGCCTTGAGCGATTTTTCCAGAACCTGCAGACCCTGGGTGACGCTAATTGCAGGCTCATAGCCGAGATCGCGTTTGGCTGCCGAAATGTCATACCAGTGCGCAGTGGCGAGTTGTTTGGCAACGAAGCGGGTCATCAGGGGTTCATCCTGCCGGTTCAGCGCCCGCCAGATGATTTCCATAACGAAACCGATGGCATAGGCGGCTTTCGGCGAGATGGATTTTTCGCAGGGCGGTAGCCCCCCGGCTTTCAGCATCCCGTTGATCAGATCCCGTTGCGGGATCGGTTCGCCCTGCGTGATGAAGTAGGCCTTGCCTGCGCAGCCAGCTCCCGGCGCGACGCGATCCAGCGCCAGTAAATGCGCATCGACGGCATTGTCGATGAAAATCGAATCGATTCGTTTCAGCCCCTTGCCCACCAGTCGTAAACGTCCGGCTTTGCCGCGCGCCAGGATGCGGGCGGTTAGCTGGGGATCGTCCGGGCCCCAGATGAGATGCGGCCGGAGGATCACGACGCCGAGTTCCGGCCCGTTGGCGGCAAGGACCAGGCGTTCGGCTTCGGCCTTGGTGGCCGGATAGGCTGTCTCAAAATGGGTGGCCAGCGGCGCGCTTTCGTCGACGCCCTCGACGTCGCCGCCGGCGTGGATGACCGACGGTGTACTGGTATAAACGAGTCGCCGGATGCCGTTCTTGGCGCAAGCCTCAAGCACATTGCGCGTACCCAGTACGTTGGCGCGATAGTAATCCGCGCAGGGGCCCCAGACACCCGTCTTGGCGGCGATGTGGATGACGGCGTCACACCCCTTTGCCGCCTGGATGACGGCATCCCGGTCCGCGAGATCGGCGCGGACGATGTCCACGCCCAGCTCACGCAGGGCAGGTGAGTCCTGGCGCTGCAGGCTGCGCACGACTTCGCCACGGGCCACGAGGCGGCGCACCACGGCGCCACCGAGAAAGCCGCTGCCGCCGGTGACCAGAATCACGAGAGTTTTCCTTGTGCCCAGAGCGCCAGTTTTTCGCGGCCGATCTTGGCGTTATGGCGGATATCTACGGGGAAGCCCGGGTGAATCAGGAAATGCGTGATGCCGCGGGTCGGTGCGAATTTTGCACCCATTGCCTGTAGCGATTCAAAAAGCGTTTGCCCGGTCACACCGGCCCCGGAACGGGCTTCCTGATCGAGTTCGACGCAAACAACCGGAACGCGCACGCCAGCGATAGTCGCGCTGACCAGCGCGGTGCGGAAGACGCCAGGATGCGTGTTGAAAATCTCTTCGACCGGCGCTGAAAAGAGTGTCCTGTCGGCCAGTTCGACGCGGTGCGATTTGCGCCCGCAGAACCACAGCCGGCCCTCGACATCAAAATAGCCGACATCGCCCATGCGATGCACGGTCTGCCCTGCGCGGTCGATCTTGGCCAGCCGGGTCGCTTCGGGGCGGCCGAAATAGGCTTGGGTTACGGTCGGGCCGAGCACGGTGATTTCACCCACTTCGCCGACCGGCATCTCGCGCACCTGCGACCACGCAGGCAGCGCGGTATCCGTGATTTCGATGATCCGCACATCATTGGGTGCGACGACGCGACCGACGCAGACGCCGGCCCCGGCGTTCGTCAATTCCCGGGTATTTGAAAGGATCTCCCGGCTGCCGATGCTGGCAACGGGCAGGACTTCCGTCGCGCCGTAGGGCGTAAAAATCTCCCCTGCCGGCGACAGCATGCGGTGCATCCGTTCCAGCGTTACGGCAGGCACCGGTGCGCCGGCTGACAGCACGCGTTTGACGCTCGGCCATTGCACGCCATTCTGCACACCGTGGCGCGCGACAGTGTTCAAGAGGGCCGGCGAGGCGAAAACGTTGGTGACTCCCCAGTCTTCGATGGCCGCCCTGATTTTTTCAGGGTCGGCACTGGCCGGGCGGGTGAAATCCATCTCCGGAACGATGGTCGTCATGCCCAGCGCGGGGTCGAACAGGGCGAATAGCGGGAAAGTCGGCAGGTCGATTTCACCGGGTTCGATGCCATAGGTTTCACGGATCAGATCGACCTGAGCCATGAAATTTCCGTGACTGTAAATGACGCCCTTGGCGACGCCGGTGCTGCCGCTGGTGAACAGAATCGCTGCCGTTTCATCGGCCCGTGTATGTTCCAGAAACGGGCCGCTGCTCTTGGTCGCAGCGATTACCTTGGCCAACGTTGTTCCGCCCCAGAACCAGCGCGGCCCCACCGTAACGAGGTGACGGATGCTGTGGCGCCCCCAGCCGAGCAAGATGCGCGCGGCATGGGCGGCCGGAATGCCGATGAAGGCCTCCGGCGCCACTTCAGCCAGGCAGGCCTTGAGCTGTTTTACCCCGAGGCCGGGGTCGATCATTACCGGCACGATGCCGGCTTTGAACAGGGCAAAGGTCAGCGCGAAAAACTCAAGGCTGGGTTTGACCATCAGCACGGTACGCATGCCGCACGACAGTCCGTACGCCTGCAACCCGCGGGCAATTACGTCGCTTTGCTCGTCGAGTTGCTGATAGGTCAGGCGGGCGTAGGTACGGCGACCTTCGCGGTCATTCCCGGTGGGGAAAACCACCGCCAGCGTCTGCGGCTGCAGACGCGCCATTCGCGGCAAGGCGGAAGCGATATTGCAGACGCCGGAATCGTTGCCGTCGTTCATGCGGAATGCTCAGAGGTTGTGAAAAAAAGCTTTAACCCCTACCGCAGAGGCGCAGAGGCGCAGAGAAAACGCAGAGAAACCCAACGGCCTTAAAAGGTCTTCTCTGCGAAACCTCT
>JBIKLY010000129.1:0-5931 GCA_044359525.1 Rhodocyclaceae bacterium
TCCGAAGTCCCGTTGCCACGAAGAGATTGCCGTGCCTTCACCCCGCACGGATGCCGCGCCGGAAGCCCGCAGCGGCATCCAGGTCATCGAGCGCATGATGAAATTGCTCGATGTCCTTTCCTACCATCCCGATCCGGTCAGCCTCAAGCAATTGGCGCTGGAGACCGGCTTGCATCCATCGACCGCGCACCGCATCCTGGCCGCCATGGCCACCTCCGGCTTTGTCGAGCGCGCCGATCCGGGCACCTATCGGCTGGGCATTCGCCTGCTGGAGCTCGGCAACGTCGTGAAATCGCGCATCAGCATCCGCGAAGCCGCGATGCCGCTGATGCAGCGCCTGCACCAGCAGCTCGGCGAGAGCGTCAATCTGGGGGTGCGCCAAGGCGATGAGATCGTCTATGTCGAACGCACCTCCAGCGGCCGCTCGTCGGTGCGCGTGGTGCATCTGGTCGGTGCCCGCGCTCCGTTACATGTCACCGCGGTAGGCAAGCTGTATCTCGCCGAAGATGGCCCGCAAAAACTGCGCGAATACGTCAAGCGCACCGGCCTGCCCGGCTACACGCCGACCTCGCTGACCACGCTCGCCGCCCTCGAAAGGGAGGTCGATCGCGCGCGGCGTCATGGCGTGGCTTTCGACAACGAAGAAATCGAGCAGGGACTGCGCTGCATTGCCGCGCCGGTGCGCGACGACACCGGCGAACTGGTCGCCGGCCTTTCCGTCTCCGCCCCGGCCGAACGCCACAGCCCGGACTGGGCCGAACTCGTCAAGGAAACGGCCAATGCCATTTCGCTCGCCATCGGCTACACGCCGCCGACAGGCGGGCGCCAGGCATGAATTCAAGTATTTGACCTGCAGCCGGGCTCTCTGTATACTGCGCGGTTCTTTGCGTCATCCCATTGGAGTCTCCATCATGTATGCGGTCATAAAAACCGGTGGCAAGCAGTATCGCGTTGCCGCTGGCGAAAAACTCAAAATAGAACAGATACCGGCTGATGTAGGCACTGAAATCACTCTCGACCAGGTGCTCATGGTCGGCGAAGGCGAATCGGTCAAGATCGGTTCTCCCATGCTCGCCGGTGCCAAAGTCACAGCGAAAGTGATCGCTCAGGGCCGTCATCCCAAGGTCACCATTTTCAAGATGCGCCGTCGCAAGCACTACCAGAAGCACCAAGGCCATCGCCAGAACTTCACCGAAATCGAGATCAGCGGCATCGCCGCCTGATCCCGACGAGAGAATCAGGAGCTAAAACATGGCACACAAAAAAGCAGGCGGCAGTTCCCGCAACGGCCGCGACTCGGAATCGAAACGCCTCGGCGTCAAAAGCTACGGCGGCGAGCTGATTTCCGCCGGCAGCATCATCGTGCGTCAGCGCGGCACCGAATTCCATCCCGGCGACAACGTCGGCATGGGCAAGGACCACACGCTGTTCGCCAAGGTCGAGGGTACGGTGCAATTCACCGTCAAGGGCCCGGCCAAGCGTCGCACGGTCAGCATCGTTCCGGCGGCCGCTTAAGCCTCATCTTTTCGCGACGAAAGCCCTATCGTCGAGATAGGGCTTTCGCGTTTCTGGCCTCGGTGAATTCATGAAATTCTTTGACGAAGCGCGCATTGAAGTCCTTGCCGGCGATGGCGGCAATGGCGCGGTTTCGTTTCGCCGCGAGAAATACATCCCCCTCGGCGGCCCGGATGGCGGCGACGGCGGCAAGGGCGCGAGCATCTGGGCCATCGCCGACCGCAATCTCAACACCCTGATCGACTTTCGCTACACCCGCGTGTTTCGCGGCCAGAAGGGCGAGAACGGCCACGGCTCGGACCGCTACGGCAAGGGCGGGGAAGACCTCGAACTGCGCATGCCGGTCGGCACCGTGATCACCGACAGCGAGACCGGGGAATTGATCGCCGACCTCGATACCGACGGCAAGCGCTGGCTGATCGCCAAGGGCGGCATCGGCGGCCTGGGCAATTCGCACTTCAAATCCAGCACCAACCGTGCGCCGCGCCAGAATACGCCGGGGCAGGAAGGTGAAAAGCGCGAACTGAAGCTGGAACTCAAGGTGCTGGCGGACGTCGGCCTGCTGGGCTTGCCCAATGCCGGAAAATCCACTTTCATCCGCGCCGTTTCAGCAGCGAAGCCCAAGGTGGCCGACTATCCCTTCACCACGCTGCACCCCAACCTCGGCGTGGTGCGCGTTGACGACAACCGCAGCTTTGTCATCGCCGACATTCCGGGCCTGATCGAGGGTGCTGCGGAAGGCGCCGGCCTCGGCCATCGCTTCCTCAAGCACTTGCAGCGCACCGGCCTGCTGCTGCATCTTGTCGATGTTTCACCTTTCGACCCGGATGCCGATCCGGCGAAGGACGCCAAAGCGATCCTGAAAGAGTTGAAGAAATACGACGAGGCGCTGTACAAAAAGCCGCGCTGGCTGCTGATCAACAAGATCGATCTGGTGCCGGAGGATGAACGTGAAGCGCGCGTCGCCGCGCTGGTGAAGAGCTACAAGCCGAAGAAGCATTTCGTTGTTTCCGCAATTTCGGGCGCAGGCTGCCGCGAGGTCACGTTTGCCGTGATGGATTATCTTGAACAGCATCGAAAACATGAGACGGCAGATAGCTGAAGCGCGGCGCGTCGTCGTCAAGGTCGGCAGCGCCCTGGTCACCAACAACGGCCAGGGGTTGGCCCTCGACTTCATCGCCGAATGCGCGCGCCAGATCGCGGCGCTGCACGCCGACGGCCGGCAGGTGCTGCTGGTGTCCTCCGGAGCGATTGCCGCAGGCATGCAGCGCCTCGGCTGGACTACGCGTCCGCACGCCATGCACGATCTGCAAGCAGCAGCGGCGGTGGGCCAAATGGGCCTGGCGCAGGCCTACGAGAGCACCTTCCTCAGCCACGGCCTGAAAGCCGCACAGATCCTGCTGACTCACGAAGACCTGGCCGACCGCACACGTTACCTCAACGCCCGCTCGACGCTGCAAACCCTGCTCGATCTGGCAGTGGTGCCGATCATCAACGAAAACGACACGGTGGTCACCGACGAAATCAAGTTCGGCGACAACGACACGCTGGGGGCGCTGGTCGCCAATCTGGTCGAAGCAGAGGCGCTGATCATCCTCACCGACCAGAAGGGCCTCTACAGCGCCGACCCGCGCCTCGACCCCGCCGCCACGCTGATCAGCGAAGGGCGCGCCGATGATCGCCGCTTCGAGGCCATGGCCGGTGGTGCCGGCTCCGGCATCAGCAAAGGCGGCATGATCACCAAGGTTCGCGCCGCCCAGCGTGCCGCCAGGAGCGGCGCACATACCCTGATCGTCAGTGGCCGCGAGCCCGATTCACTGCTGGCCGCCACGCGCGGCGAGACCATCGGCACGCTGCTTTATGCCGCCGAATCCCCGCTGGCTGCGCGCAAGCAATGGCTGGCCGACCATCTGCAACTGGCCGGCGCGCTGACCCTCGATGCCGGCGCGCACGCCGCGCTTGCCAGCGGCCGCAGCCTGCTGGCGGTCGGCGTGGTATGCGTTGAGGGCGATTTCGAGCGCGGCGCCGCCGTTGCCTGTCGCGCCCCCGACGGCCGCGAAGTTGCACGCGGCCTGATCAACTACTCAAGCTCCGAAGCGCGCCGCATTGCCGGCCACGGCACCCAGGACATCGAAGCCCTGCTCGGCTACATTGATAGCGCGGAATTGATCCACCGGGACAATCTGGTGCTGCTTTGATGAAGCCCCTGTGTAGCAGGCGGGCCAGCAAAAGACCCTGACCTCGCCGCTACGGATGACGGCGTTGTCGCCTTATTCGATCTCAGCCAATTAACCGCATGCCGCAGTGTTTGGCGGCATCGCGATCAAATGTTGCCGTGTAGTCGCAACCCGCCGCTTTCGCAAACCGCTCGATCAGGCAGTCCGCAAAGTCAGCTTTACCTTCCCGAAAGAGCCGCAACGCTTGCCATACCGTATCGGCGTGCGCCACGACGATCTCCTTGGTCCGCAGCAGGGTTCCCATAACTTCGCAAAGTTCACCCTTCGTCAATGCGTAGCAGTCCGTCAGCACCCATACCAACTCCACCACCGAAACGACGCTGACATACCCCTGCGCGTCTGCCGTGAGCGACTCGATCAAGCGATTCGCTACGGGTGACTGTTTTGGGTCATCCTGTGCAACATAGCGGACAAGGACGTTGGTATCCAAACCAATCATCGCGCCTTTGCCCCACGTGCGGCGATAGCCTCGTTCATGGCCGAAATACTGACAGGTGATGTCGGCTTGCGCACCAAACCCTTCAAGGCCGTTACCGACTGAGTGGCAGCCACCAGCTCATAACGTCCCGGTGCGACCAGAACGAATTCGACCCGGTCGCCTGTTTCAACACCAAGCGCTGCCCGCACTACGGAAGGTATGGTGATCTGACCTTTGCTGGTCATGGTTGCAGTTGTCATTGGCTAACTCCTTTTCGGATTCCTTACTTTATAGCAAGGAGCATCGAAGTTCAAGTTTGGAAAGTCGGCGCTGGCGAGACGGCGAAAACCCGGGGACAGACCACGGCTTACGGCTGCGTCAATCAGCAAACAGATCGCCCGACTCCGGTGCCGCCACCTTCCGCGGACGCCCTGATTTGCCTGGCAACACCCTGCGGCCCAGCGCAGCCGCTGCGTCCGCCGCGAAGCGCTCGCTGCCCAGCGCGAAATTCCCGTTCGTCGCCCGCCGAATCTGATCTACCAGTCCCGGTTCCAGTTCGTAGCGGAACAACTCCCGGTAGGCCGCTTGCCGGCTCGCCACATCGAGCCCAAGCGCCGCGTAGAGTGAATGCGGCCGGATCACCGCGTTATCCTCCCCCTGCCCGTTGGCCCGATAGCTTGACCAGCGGTATTCGCCAGGATGCTCGACCATTCCCGCGCGCACCGGATTCAGTTCGATATAGCGCTGGCAGGCCAGCAGATACGCTTCTTCCTGAATCGGACACGAGCGGAAGCGCCCTTCCCATAGCGTACCGCTGCGCCGATAAACACGATTTACGTACTGAACGTAACGCTGTCCCAGCGCCTTCATCAGCGCGCCTGGCGCTTCCACGCGATCGGCTGACACCAGTAGATGCACATGATTGGACATCAGTACATAGGCATGGATGTGGCAGCCTGTCTTGCCGGCGTGCTCGGTCAGCCATTCAAGATAGAAACGATAGTCTTCGTCAGCGAAGAAGCAGACCTGGCGGTTATTTCCACGCTGGATCAGATGGAGAGGAACGCCCGGCAAGGCAAGGCGCGCACGGCGCGGCATGGGGATGACCCGTTAGAGAACGAATGACCGAAGACTATCAGAAACCGTGGTCCGTCCCCTATTACTCCGTCACCGGAACACAATCTGGTGCTACTCTAGGCGCATCTAGATAGCCACAGGAACACTCTAATGGGCATTACCTATGCAGACATCGCACTGGAGTCGCTTTTCCCCAAGCGAAGACTGGAAGTGAAAGCGCTGGTGGACTCGGGCTCGGTATTTCTTACTGTGCCACAACATATCGCGGTTCAATTGGGATTCGACACCGAAGAAGTTGGTACCCGCGAAATCATTTTGGCTGATGGATCCCGCAAAGCCGTTCCAATGATCGGACCGCTTCGCGTTCATTTCGCGGATAGGTATTGCGACTTGTCGGCGCTGGTGCTTGGTGACGAGCCTCTTTTGGGCGCCGTGCCAATGGAGATGATGGATTTGGTGCTACACCCAGCGAGCCAGACGCTCACCGTCAATCCAGCGAGCCCTTTTGTGCCTGTTGCGCTGGCAAAATAGTCAGCAACTCAGACAAGTGGCTCTTTCGTTGTAAAAGTCGGCGCTGGGGGAACGGCGCGACATGGAATGGTCCGACGGAGAGTAGGGAAAGAAGGTTCGCAGAAAACCGTGGTCTGTCCCCTATCAGAAAACCGTGGTCTGTCCCCTATTATT